>JALVRI010000182.1 GCA_027031325.1 Desulfobacteraceae bacterium | reverse complement strand
AAAGGAAGGAAATAAATTGACCTTCTCTTTCACGGCTGCTAATAGGAGGCTAATCCTGGCCACGAAAAATATTTCATAATATATGACCCGAACTTTTTAACAAGCGGAGGGTTTTCCTTAATAATACCCCGGGCATTGAACGGCCGTTTTTCAGCAGGCTGTTGAAAAACGCCATAGCGCAGGTCGAACAAACCAAAATCCGACCAAAAAGCGCAGTTTATTGGTAATAAATGAGCATTTCGAGCAGGACTTTAACGCCCTATGGCCAAGGGTAATAGTTTTGCAACAGCCTGTCAGGACTTTTCACCGATTTAACTTCACCTTGCCGGTGAAGGCACGGACGGTGGCAAATACATGCTTACTATTTAATAATTCAATGTAATGACTTATTGTAGGCATTTGAAGTGCATAATCCGGGTCAAACCAGGTTTGCAACAGGTGGCGGGATGGGTTACTGTATCCTTTTGAATGCCGATTATTCCTTCCTCAACGTGGTGGACTGGAAAAGGGCCTTGCGCCTGATGGTAAAGAAGAAGGTCCAGGTCATCAAATACTCCGATCGCGTCGTGCAGGGAGCCGAGGGTTTTTTCCTGCGCCTTCCCGCGGTCATGAAACTTATCAAGTTGATCCGAACCCTTTACCGCTCACGGGTGCCTTTCAGCAAACGCAATGTCCTGATCCGCGATGGTTATACATGCGTCTATTGCGGCCGAAAAACGAAACGGCTTACAATCGACCATATAATTCCACGTAGTCAGGGCGGCAAATCGACCTTCGAGAACTGCGTGGCCTGCTGCCGGTCCTGCAACAGTAAGAAAGGGGGACGAACTCCCTCCCAAGCGCAAATGTTTCTCAAAAAGAAACCCTACCAGCCGACTATCAGCGAGTTCATGAGACTCAGGTTGGCCAAGCTGGGGATCGATGATCTGTGGCGCCAGTTGGGCTTCGAGAGTTGAAAGGCACACCCGTCAAAACCTTGCCCAACCGGCTTGCATAAACTGGCAGATATGTCTCCGGCTTGACATCCGCCGGATCCATCTCAAAAAGCCCCAAGTTGGCAGGGTTTGATCTTTACAGAAAGGGCCTCACAGGCCGCAGCCACATCGAGTTTGCCGACATTGAGTTTTGCGGCAATCTCCCAGGCATCACTACAGGCCAATTTGCCGTCCCTGAGTTCAGCCTCGATCATCTTTTGCAGTTCGGGGGCTACTTGGGCTGCCGGTGCGACAACTTTTTTCTCCGGCTTGTATCCGAAGAGGCCCAGTTGACATTTTTCAAGCTTGCCATTCAACAAATCTATTGTGCGACCGATTTCGGCGGGTTTTACCCCCGCCTGCCGGGCGACTTTATGAGCCGCGGCGCACGATATGCGGCCGGAATGCATTTTTTCTTGCACCAGCGCAGCGATGGCAGGATCTGGTTTGGTTCCCGGAGGATGTTTCTGACTGAATTTGCCCTTTGCCTGGTTACTCATTGTTTACTCCCTGGGTTTAAAGGTTCAGCTTGATTCGTTGATGAATTTTGGCGAAAAGGATTGTTTTTTTGCTATTTCATGGCCCCGCTTTTTATGAAAACAGCCGCTCTCGGCTTTTCCAGGCCCCTATTTACCTTCCCGGCGGAAACCGGCGACCACCCAGGCTATGCTCCAGCCGGCAGCCACAGGAACAACGCCGACAAGCAAAAAGGGCCGCAGTCCATCATCCCACGGCCAAAGATAGATTGCGATCCCGGCAGTCCAAGTCAGGCTCAAAGCCACAGCCGCTCTCCAGGGGCCGGTGAAGTTAAAGCGTCTTGGCGGCGAAGAATTATCGGCTGCGGGCTGTTTTCTTAAGCGGGAAGAAACAACCAGGACGCCAACAACCGCCGCTATGACCAGCAATTCCTGCAGTCCTGAAAACATTTGATGCCCAAATAGTCAAGCTCAAAAACCGTTCTGACCTCAGCCGGCCGGAACGAAGATTCCGTAAAACAACTTCCGCCAAGGCGGGATGCCTTTTGCCGATAGTTATCCCTACCATAGTCAGGGTATCAAGGCAATCGAAGGGAGCCGTGCCCAACGATCAGCGCCGTCGAGGATCTCCAACGTTTTCTTAAGCAGCCATCGGGACGTTGCAGCCTGTGATTTCAGCCTTGCCTCCGGTGGCAAATATGGCTAAATAACGGCCGACCGGCATGGCTTTTACCGGGCCGCGCTGCCTGGCCTGTTCGGCAATTACAGGCGGGTTCCTGTTACATCGGAGGTTTGAGATGGACAGTGTCAAGATGGAATGCATGTGCCTTGAATGTGGAATCTCCCATTACCTTTCACTTGGCGATCTGGTCATGGAAAACGTGGAAGGCATGGAAAAGCAACTGATAACCAATCTTGCCTGCAGCCAGTGCGGGGGAGCCCTCATCTTGGTGGGCAAGGCCGGAGATCAACCTTGCTATCGTACCGGCTGATGAAAAGACGGTCAAAAACAGTGGCACATCTCAACTGCGTACCGATACGGCTTTGCAAATCAATTCGCTCGGATTCATCTTTCAGCAACGAAATAACGCTGGTAAAGGTAGAACAGTTCCTCTTCCTGGTCATGGTGCAAGAGCTGCAGGGGCTGAACCCCCAAGCGGCAGCGATAGCTCGGACCTGCACCGTACAGACGGCAAATAAAAGGCCTGACAGGGTAGATGCTGCATCCTTTGGAAGTCACGTATGGGCAGCGTGTCCCCCTGGCCTTGCCTAACTTTCGGCCTTCAGCTTTCAGATAGGCCCTAATGCGGCGGTCTTCCTCCTTTGTCCGGGAAGGCACTCCGAAATTGACGCAACATGCGATGCAGCCTTCAGGGCAACCAACCTCTGGAATCAAGGCATAAAGGTCTTCCAGGTTCATGCCACACCTTATTTATCAATTGAAGTTTTTAGTCGTACGATCCGGTAAATTGCCATCAAAAAATTGAGGGGTCAAGCCTGGGAAGCTGCAAAATACCATCCATCTTTCAGTAAAAGGCGCACATATAGGCCGGCCCTGGAAGCAAAGCTGGATTTGCATACCGATTGCATTTTGGACTTGACTTTCTTTGCATCGATACCTATCTATTTTTGAGCATATGCCCATTTTAGTTTTTCCCCATGGGAAATTCAAAACTGCATGTTTTAATCTGCCTCAGCAAGGAGGAACCGTGGACAAGATTGCCGTTTCAGCCCAAAGTCCTGACCTGGATGGCCCCATGGATCAACGTTTTGGACGGGCAGCCGGTTTTCTCATAATTGATCCGGAAACCATGGAAAGCGAATACATGGACAACGGGTCGAGCCAGGTGCTGGCCCAGGGTGCCGGTATTCAGGCCGCCGAGATGGTTGCCAAGTCCGGCGCCAAAGCGGTCATAAGCGGATTTGTCGGCCCCAAGGCTTTCAGAATTCTTCAGGCAGCCGGTATCCGTATCGTTCACGGTTTGAAGGACATGACCCCCCGCCAGGCCGTCGAGTTGTTCAAAAATGGCCAACTCGAGTATGCCGATGCGCCTGCCAGGCCGGAGGATGGAATATGAAGATAGCCGTTGCCAGCGGCAAGGGCGGTACTGGCAAGACCACGGTGGCGTCGTCGTTGTTTTCGGTCTGGCCGGAACTTTCAGCCGCAATTGATCTTGACGTGGAGGAACCCAACCTTCACATTTTTCTCGGCCCTGACCCCCGGCGCCTGAAAACCGTGTGGCTGGAAGTACCCGAGCTGGACGAGGAACGCTGCACCTATTGCGGCCTCTGCTCTCAACTGTGCCAGTTCAAGGCGATTTCAATTTTCGACGGTGTCGGACTGACATTTCCCGAAATGTGTCATGCTTGCGGGGGCTGTTTCCAAATCTGTCCTGCCGGAGCCCTTAAGGTCGTGCAGCGGGAAATCGGCAGCATTCACGGCAATCAACGCTTCCTGATGGGACGGCTAAGGGTGGGGGAAGCCATGAGCCCGCCACTTATCCGGGCCGTGCGCCGGGAAGCCGAGCGAATATTTGATCCCAGCATGGACCTGATAATTGACGCTCCGCCCGGGGTCAGCTGTCCGGCGGCCGCCGCCGTCAGGGACACGGATTTCATCCTCCTTGTGGCTGAGCCCACCCCTTTCGGTTGCCACGACCTTAAACTGGCCCACCAGGCATTTGAACCTTTCGGAATTCCAATGGGCGTGGCAATCAACCGTTCCGGGATTGGAGACGATGAAATATACAACTATTGTTCTGGCAAGGGGTTGGAAATCATGGCCGAAATCCCGTTCGACCGGGCAGTTGCCGAAGCATATTCATTCGGCCGTATAGTTGCCCGGTTTTCCGAAAAGATGGGATCGATTTTCAGAATCCTGGCCGACTCAATCCGCCGCAAGGTGCTTCAACACCAAGCAAAATGATAAATAACCCAAATTGCGGGAGAGGATGGTTTCTCTGGAGCCGGTAATTCTATTGCAATGAAAGAAATTCTGATCATAAGCGGTAAAGGCGGAACGGGTAAGACATCGGTTACGGCTGCATTTGCCCACCTTGCCGAAGGCGCCGTCATCTGCGATCTTGATGTGGATGCACCCGACCTTCACCTGATACTCGACCCGGTCAATAAGTCGACCCATGATTTCATTTCAGGCAACCAGGCCAAGGTTGTACCCGACAAATGTGATGGCTGCGGCAAGTGTGTCGAGCTGTGCCGTTTCCAGGCCTTGAGCTTGAAAGACGGCAAGGCTGTGGTGGACGGTTTCAATTGCGAAGGATGCAAGGTCTGTGTGACCTTTTGCCCTGCCGAGGCCATAGATTTTCCCGACAACTTTTGTGGCCGCTGGTATATTTCGGAAAGCAGGTTGGGTCCGATGGTGCATGCCCAGCTCTTTCCGGGGGAAGAAAATTCCGGCCGGCTTGTCGCCCTCCTGAGACAAGAAGCAAGAAAGATTGCCGACAACGCCCGGGCAGACCTTATCATAAGCGACGGTCCTCCCGGCATAGGATGCCCGGTAATCAGCTCCCTTTCAGGATGCGACCTTGCGGTTATCGTAACCGAGCCGACCCAGTCGGCCATCCACGACCTGGAACGGGTTGCCGAGCTTTGCGCTCATTTCAAGGTCCCGGCATGCGTCCTTGTCAACAAGGCCGATCTCAACCCATCCCTGGCTAAAGACATAGAGCGCAGGGCAAAGCAAGGCGGACTTGTCAACGTTGGACGCCTACCCTTTGACAAAATATTCGTGCAAGCCGTGCTTGCCGGAAAGGCAGTGACGGAAATAGACAGCTCCCAAAACGCCGCGGCCCTCAGAAAAGCTTGGCAAAAAATACAGTCGATCCTGAACAATGGAAAAATCGATTCGAAAGGAGAAGCAGAAAGATGAACACGACAATTGCAATCCCCTCTGTACATCCCGGTGGATTGGATGCGCAACTTGGTGCCCATTTCGGCCATTGCGATTTGTATACCCTTGTCAACATTGAAAACGGCCAAATCAAGCAGGTTTCCACCTTGCCCGGTATTGACCATGCCCAGGGAGGATGCCTGGCGCCCGTCCAGCACCTGGCAGGCAACGGCGTCAAGGCATTGATTGCGGGAGGAATGGGGCTGCGTCCCCTCATGGGATTCAACCAGGTGGGTATCGAGGTTTACTTCGGTGGATCATGTCGGACCGTCAAAGAAGCCGTAGACAACTTCCTTGCCGGCCAACTGCCGCGCTTTACCAACGAATACACCTGCGGTGGAGGAGGCGGCGGCCAGCGGATGTGATCATCGCCGGCTGGTCCATCGGAATGCGATTCAATCGGGAAACGGGTGGTATTACAAGCCCATGGCAACCGACAAGGGCGGCAACCTGGCCAATGGAATCGCGGTAAGGATGGTAAAACCCGCCACCGGCCGACAGAGTCAACTGGAGAAAATCATGCCTATCTTCGAGATCGAATGCAATACTTGCGGCAATAGAAGCGAATTGCTGGTAGTCGATTCCGGCCGGCAGCTTGCCTGCCCGGATTGCGGCAGCAAGGATGTTTTGAAATTGATGTCTCCGACAAGTTCCCTAACCGGCCGCCAGCCCCAAAGCGTGCCCGGGCCGGGCGACACAACCTGCTGTGGCGGCAGACCTTCTGAGGCCGGTTGTGCCGGTCCCGGTTCTTGTTGCGGTTCATTTAACAAGTGAAAAGCGCACCCCCGGGTGGAGGCAGGAATATTCGGCCAACCT
>JALVRI010000181.1 GCA_027031325.1 Desulfobacteraceae bacterium | reverse complement strand
CTGAAATAACCTGCCTGGATGTGATGTCTGGTCATTCCGCGAGGGTCATACTTGCTGGGGCGTCGTCAAGTGGCTAAGACACAGGATTTTGGTTCCTGCATTCGGAGGTTCGAATCCTCCCGCCCCAGCCAATCTATCCGGCAGGCTGCGGCGGCCGGCCGCTGAAACGGCAGAGGCCAGGCTGTTTTCAACGCAGGGCGGATTTTTTACCAATCACTTTCAGGAGCAACGAAAAAGCGTGGCTAGCAGAACATTAAACGATTTTTGGATTTTTTCAGGCAATTCCAATCCCCTTCTGGCCCAGAAAATTTGTGATTATCTGAACATGCCCATGGGGGGAGCCAAAGTCAGCACCTTCAGCGACGGCGAGGTCCAGATCGAGATAGAGGACAATGTCCGCACCAAGGATGTCTTCATCGTCCAGTCGACCTGTCACCCGGTAAACGATCACCTGGTGGAACTGTTGCTGATGATAGATGCCATGAAAAGATCTTCGGCCCGTAAGATCACCGCCGTAATCCCATATTATGGCTATGCCCGCCAGGACAAGAAAGTCGCCCCCCGGGTTCCCATAAGTGCCAAGCTGGTGGCCGACCTGATCACCACCGCCGGGGCCACCAGGATCATTACCATGGACTTGCATGCAGGCCAGATCCAGGGTTTTTTCAATATCCCGGTGGACAACCTGTTTGCCGCTCCCGTCCTGCTTGACTATATCCGGTCCAATTTCGGTTCGGACCTGGTCATAGTTTCCCCCGATGCGGGGGGCGTGGAAAGGGCGCGCGCTTTTGCCAAGCGCCTGGAGGCCGGGCTGGCCATTGTCGACAAGCGCCGGTCAGCTCCCAACGAGGCCAAGGCCATGGCGGTAATAGGTGATGTCCAGGACAAGGTGGTCCTGATCCTGGATGACATGGTGGATACGGCCGGGACCTTGACCGAGGCGGCCAACGTTTTGCTGGAAAAGGGAGCCAGGGAAGTTCACGCCTGCTGTACACATCCCGTCCTTTCCGGGCCGGCTCTGGAGCGGATAGCAAATTCAGGACTGACGACTTTGGCCACCACCGACACCATCCCTCTCCAACCCGAGGCCAGGGCGATGGAAAAGCTCAAGGTCCTGTCCATCGCCGGGTTGGTGGCTGAAGCCATTATTCGCAGTTACCGGGGAGATTCGGTAACCTCGCTGTTCGTATAAAATTTTCAAGGAGGATAGTCTGTTGAGTACACTTGAGATAAAGGCGACAACCCGTACCACCAAAGGCAATGGCCCGGCCCGCTCCATGCGGCGCCAGGGTCGTATCCCGGCCATCTTGTATGGCCGCAGCACTGAGCCGTTGATGCTCAGTGTAGACAAGAAGGAACTGGAAAACACCATCAAGCAGGGTGCGGTGGGCCGCTCCCTTTACAACCTTGTCATCGATGACGGCGAGCAAACCAAGGCCGCCATGGTAAAGGAAGTGCAGTCCCACCCGGTTACCAACGAGATTTTGCATGTCGATTTTTATGCGATCGACATGCAGCGCAAGGTAAGGGTCAACGTGCCCGTGGTTACCACCGGAAAGGCCAAGGGGGTCGAGCTGGGGGGAATGCTCCAGATTATCAGGCGCGAAGTGGAAGTGCTGTGCCTGCCCGGCCGGATACCGGAATCGCTGGAGGTGGACATATCCGATCTCGATCTGGGAGACTCGCTGCACGTCAGGGATATTCCCGTGGGAGAAGATATCGAGATTCCGTCCGATGTCAATTTCACGGTCTTGACCATCCTGAGCCCCAAGGTCGAGGCCGACGAGGCTGAAGAAGAAGAGGAAGGCCTGGAAGAGGCCGCTGAGGCCGAAGAAAAGTCCGAAGAGGGCGAAGGCGAATAAGATTTTGATCTGGTCCGGTTTGCCGGGAAAGATCACGTGGCAATGCCGTGAGGCATGAACCAAGTGGCCGATTTTGTCCAGGAACAAGAGCTTTTCTTGATAGTGGGCCTTGGCAATCCGGGTTCGCGTTACGCTGCAACCCGTCACAATGTGGGTTTCATGGTGTTGGATGCCCTGGCTGCCGAAGGTGGCATCCATTTTACACGCAGCAAGTTCAATTCAAAATACGGCAAGGGGAGCCTGGCCGGGAGACGGGTGGTCCTGGCCAAGCCCCAGACATATATGAACCTTTCCGGGCCTGCGGTCCAGAAACTGGCCCATTTTTTCAAGATACCAAGTCAGGCTATATTGGTCATCCATGATGATGTTGACCTAAATTGTAACAGGATAAAAATCAAAGAGAAAGGGGGGGATGGAGGACACAAAGGGATAAGGTCGATCATTGCGGCTCTGGGCACCGATAGGTTCGTCAGGATCCGGGTGGGTGTCGGTCGTCCCGCAAAAGAAAGTGACGTGGCCAACTATGTGCTGCAACCTTTGAGCGGAGACGAGCGATTCCAGATGGATCAGATGGTTGAAATGGCCCGGGATGCCGTACTGACCGTCCTTTCCGAAGGCACCAAATCAGGCATGAACAGGTTCAACCGGAAAACGTAGAACCAAAATGTCAAGCATCGAATGGAGGAAAGAATGGACGTTGTAATGAGCAATATTCCCTTGATTTGTACGCTGGTCGGTGTTGCTGGTGTACTTTACGCGATCATCATCGCGGGTATCGTCAAAGGTGCCCCGGCCGGTAACGAAAGGATGCAGGAGATTGCCGGCGCCATTAAAGAAGGCGCAATCGCTTACCTCAATCGCCAGCTCAAGAGTGTGGCCCTCGCAGGAGCGCTGATCTTCATCATAATCTTTTTCACAATGGACGCCAAGACCGCCATCGGTTTTCTGATTGGTGCTTCTGCATCTTATGCAGCCGGCTACATCGGGATGCGGGTTTCGGTACTGGCCAACGTGCGCGTGGCCGAGGCGGCCCGGGGTGGCCTTGCAAAGGCCCTTGCTTTGGCATTCAAGGGCGGTTCGGTTACCGGGATGATGGTAGCCGGCCTGGCCCTGACGGCCGTCAGCGGATATTATACTGTTGTCCATGAGGTTACTCCATTGGTAGCCCTCGGTTTCGGTGGCAGCCTGATTTCCATCTTCGCCCGTCTCGGCGGTGGTATCTTCACCAAGGGCGCCGACGTGGGAGCCGACCTGGTCGGCAAGGTGGAAGCCGGCATCCCCGAGGACGATCCGCGTAACCCGGCCGTCATCGCCGACAACGTCGGTGACAACGTCGGTGACTGCGCCGGAATGGCCGCCGACCTGTTCGAGACTTACGCCGTGACCGCCGTTGCAGCCATGCTGATCGGCCATCTGCTTTTCCCCAAGGTTCCGATCGCAGTCGAGTTTCCCCTGGTCCTGGGAGCCGTTTCAATCATCGCTTCCATCATCGCCGCCTTTTTCGTCCGCCTTGGAAAGAGCGAGTACATCATGGGCGCCCTTTACAAGGGAATGTTCGGCTCGGCCATCATTGCCGCCGGCGCTTTCTATTATCTTGCCCAGAGGATGATCACCGGCATGGGTGACATCAGCGGCATGGACATCTTCTACTCCGCCCTGGTAGGTATCGTCTTGACGGTGGTAATCGTCATTATCACCGAGTACTACACCGGTGTCTACGGCCCGGTAAAATCGGTGGCCGAAGCTTCCACCACCGGGCATGCCACCAACATCATCGCCGGCCTGGCCGTCAGCATGCAGGCTACCGCCGCTCCGGTGCTGGTAATCTGCTTGGGTATCTACATTGCTTACAGCATGGCCGGTCTCTACGGAATCGCAACCGCTGCCATGGCCATGCTCTCCATGACCGGAATGGTTATCGCGGTAGACGCTTATGGCCCCATTACCGACAACGCCGGTGGGATCGCCGAGATGGCCGAGATGGAAGACAGCGTCCGGGCCGTTACAGATCCCCTGGATGCGGTCGGCAACACCACCAAGGCCGTTACCAAGGGTTACGCCATTGGTTCTGCCGGCCTGGCAGCCCTGGTACTGTTTGCCTGCTACGTCTTCGAGTTCCAGATCCGGGGTGCTGAGGGCAAGAGCATTAGCTTCGACCTGAGCAACGTGGATGTTGTCATCGGCCTTTTCATTGGCGGACTCCTGCCTTACCTGTTCGCCTCTATCTGTATGAAAGCCGTGGGTAACGCCGGTGGAGCCGTGGTCGAGGAAGTTCGCCGCCAATTCCGTGAAATTCCGGGTATCATGGAAGGAACAGCCAAGCCCGATTACGGAACCTGCGTCGACATCGTGACCAAGTTCGCCCTCAAGGAAATGTTGGTTCCGGCCCTGTTGCCGGTCGTGGCTCCCTTGCTGGTCGGCTTTTTCCTGGGCAAGGTTGCCCTGGGAGGTTTGCTGATCGGTTCCATCGTAACCGGGTTGTTCGTGGCCATATCCATGACCACCGGTGGCGCAGCCTGGGATAACGCCAAGAAGTACATCGAAGACGGCCACCTGGGCGGCAAGGGTTCAGACGCCCACAAGGCTGCCGTTACCGGCGACACCGTGGGTGATCCTTACAAAGATACGGCCGGCCCGGCTGTCAACCCCATGATCAAGATCCTCAACGTGGTAGCCCTGCTGATGGTGCCGTTCCTGCTCTGATGCAGCTCATGGCCTGAAGGCATATCGGAGGGATAACAGGGCCGGCGCCCGGAAGGTGTCGGCCCTTTTTTTATTGAAAAGAAGGGGTGACGATGATATATTTTTTATTTACTGAGAAATTTTGCGGATCATTTTTGTGTATTTCGGGGAGATCATGGCAGATCAAGAGCAAGTCAGAAAGTTTCAGGTCGGTGACCTGGCAGTCTATCCAGCCCATGGAGTGGGGCGTATCGAAGCCATCGAAAGCCGGGTTGTGAACGGCGAAAAGCATGATTTCTATATTATGAAGATAATTGAAAATGGTATGGTGATCATGATCCCCACAATGAATGTGGAGTCGGTTGGACTGCGGGATATAATCAGCCGCGAAGACATCCCCAAGGTTTTCGATATCATGAAGTCCAAGCGTGATCAGACCATCGATAACCAAACCTGGAACAGGCGCTACCGGGAATACATGGACAAGATCAAAACCGGTTCTTTGTTTGAAGTTGCAGAGGTTTTCAGGGATCTTTCCATCCTCAAAAACACCAAGGATCTGTCTTTCGGTGAAAGGAAGCTGTACGATACCGCCCAAAACCTGCTGGTCAAAGAGCTATCGACCGCCCAGCAGACCGATGAGAAAGCGGTCGTTGCGGAAATCGAAGCTATCTTCGCGTCTAACCAATAACATGCAGGCTTGAAGCCTGCGGCTGCCTTCTTATTAACCTTGCCCTCATCCTTGGCCGCCATGGCTCAAAACTCGGTTCGGCAGCTTGAAGCGTTAACCGTGGAAAACGGTTTAAGGCTTGATGTTTTCCTTGCCAGCAGGCTGGAGGGACTATCCAGGTCGTTTGCCGCACGCTTGATCGAGGTTGGCAAGTGTACCGTCAACGGGAAAAAGCGCAAGCCGGCCTACAAGCTGAAAGCAGGTGACTTGGTCCTGTTGGAAAGCCTTGCCGGTACAGACGCCTCGACGGCCATGTTAGCGGCCCGGCCGGTTCCTTTCCGGGTAATTTTCGAGGATCGATACATTATCGTGATCGACAAACCTGCAGGGCTGGTCGTCCATCCGGCTGCCGGGCACCGTGAAGATACCCTCGTCAACGGCTTGGTCCTGCATTGCCCCCAGGTGGCTGAAGTGGGGCCGGGAGGACGACCGGGTATCGTTCACAGGCTGGACAAGGATACTTCCGGGGTGCTGGTGGTTGCCAAGACGAGCCGTGCCCATCGGGTGTTGGCCGCCGGATTCAAGAACCGCAGGGTGGAAAAGAAATATCTCGCCCTGGTGCACGGGAAAGTAAAGGGACGATGTGGAAGAATCGACCTTCCCATCGGCCGTCACCCGGTGGATCGTAAAAAAATGGCGACCATTTCCACGTCATCCAGAACAGCCTTGACCTTTTGGCGGGTAAGACGTGTCTACCGGCAGGCAACCCTGCTTGAGCTCGACTTGAAGACGGGACGTACCCATCAGATAAGAGTTCACTGCAAGGCTATGGGCCACCCGGTGGTGGGCGATCAGCTCTATGGGTTCAGGCGCAAGTCCGGACTTGATGCAGCTCGCCAATTACTGCATGCGTGGCAACTGGGATTTGAGCATCCGGTTACAGGAACCAGAATGGTGTTCCGCTCAGCG
>JALVRI010000180.1 GCA_027031325.1 Desulfobacteraceae bacterium | reverse complement strand
CCAACATTATGCCTTCGGGAAAAGCCGGGTTGAAAACCCTTATCATCACCGTCAGGCCGCCGATAAGCAATCCGTATATCCATCTGGCGGCATGGGTGTCCGGGGCCGAGACCGGGTCGGTGGCCATGAAAGCAAGACCGAAAGCCGCCCCTCCCATCAGCAGGTGAAAGACGGGATTCAATTTCCAGTAGGCCGGAGATGACGGTCCGGCAAGCAGGTTCAGCAGCCAGCCGGTGGCCAGGATACCGGCCGCCCCGCCGACGATGATACGCCAGCTGGCAATGCCCAGGGCTACCAGGAAAATAGCCCCCAGCAGGCACAGGAGCGTGGAGGAAGCCCCGATGCTGGCAGGATAAAGCCCCACCAAAAGCTCTGAAAGGCCATAACCTGCATCGGCCAGGATCTTTTCCGGCGGCCCGCCGCCGGAAGCCGCCACCGCCAGGGGGGTTGCCGCGCTGACAGCGTCGATTGCCCGGCCCGTACCGGCCGCCGCAGTCCAGATGGCATTGCCCGACATCTGGACAGGGTAAGCAAAATATAAAAAGGCTCTTCCGGTCAGGGCCGGGTTCAAAAAATTTCTCCCGGTCCCCCCGAAGATCTCTTTGCCGATAACCACGCCGAACGAGATCCCCAGGGCAGCCTGCCACCAGGGGATCGTGGGTGGCAGGGTAAGGGGAAAGAGCATGGCGGTTACGAAAACACCTTCGCTGATGGGATGCCGACGGACATAGGAAAATAATACTTCCCACCCCAGGCCGAAAGCATAAGAGATGGCAACAAGAGGCAGAACCGTCTTTGCTCCAAGCAGAAACGACGGCCGAAACCCGCTTGGCAGGCCTGCAAGCCGCAAGGCCTGATAACCGACGTTGTAGATTCCGAAAAAAAGGCAGGGCAGCAGGGAAACAATAACAAAGACCATGTAGCGCTGAACGTTGAGACTGTCCCTGACATGGGGCGGCCCAAGGGTGATTTGTTCCCAACCGAAAAGAAACTTCTCGGTCGGTTCAAAGAGAAACTCCCACCTTTCCCATTTGCCGCCGGGCTGGAAATGCTTGCGCTGGGCATCGAAAATTTTTCGCAGCAGTTTCATCTGGCGCTATCACTCATAAAGATTTTTAACCGTCCCCCGCAATGACCACTCCGCTCCAAGGCACCCGGCATCATTGCTGGCGGGCGTAATCAGCTTTCGCCGTTTCAAAAGCAGCCGTCAACTCTATCTTTGACGGGCAGACGTAACTGCACAGGCCGCACTGGACACAATCAAGCAAACCGTGTGCCAGGTATTCTTCCACTTCTTCGGCCAGGATCGCCTTGTAGAGCATCTGGGGCAGAATATCCACCGGGCAGACATCGGCACAGTACATGCAGCTGATACAGGCCCGTTCAGGCCCTTGTCGCCCGCAGTCATATTCCAGCTCCCCCCTTCTCAACAAAGAGGCAAAGGCCCGCGAATTGGTAGGTTTATTGAAACCGGGCCGGAAAAGGGCCATGAATTCGGCCTCCTTATCCTCGGGTAGGATCGCCAGTCCGGTTTCCAAGGCTCCCATGAACCCATCAGCCTCCAACTTGTAGCCCCTCAGGATCCCCCCGGCTATGAAGCGGCTGCCGGGGGCGATGGCATGGGTGTCGACCAAGTGCCCGACCGGAACCCCGAGACGGCTTTCGACATGGCCCGCAAAAGGCGCCCTGGTTCCGCCGACGGCGAAAATCCGTCTGGTAGGAAAACGTCCCGTACTGAAAAGCCCGGCCACCAGCAACAGGTCCTGGGCATTGATATACCATGAACGGTTTTCTGAAGCCGACTGCTTGAGGCGGTAAAGAACTGTGGCAGGATCAGCGGCAGGGTAATTGCCGTCAACCAGCAGGTCTACCAAATCACCGGCTTTGGAAAGCACCCCCTGATTGTCGACATGGGTGTAGACAACCACCCTGGGGGACAATTTCTTGACAATCGAGATCCCCAGCCTCAGCAGATCCAGATCTTTTCCGATCACCAATTCCACATCGGGAGCGAAAGGCTCTTTGGCCGCCAGGTTGACCAAAATAAGTGGCGGGATCACCTCCGGTTCGGGTACATCCCTGAAGGGCAGGCCGCGAAAAGTCCACCACAGGCCGCCTTCAACAATGGCATCCACGATTGACCTCCGGTCGGCCGCTTGCACATCTTGCAGGTCGAAGCGCTTGAAATCCAGATGCTCCTCATGGCGATCAAGCTTGATTACAAGCTCCCTGATTACCCGCCGGGGACCGTAATTGATCTGCTCGATCTGGCCTCCTGCCGGCGAAAGGAATTTAAGCCAGGGGCGCTTTTTGTCTTCAAAAAGCCGGCTGCCCAGAGCCACACGGTCACCTGCCGCCACCTTCAACCTAGCCTTGCCAAAGGGCAGTTTGTCGACCAGCACGGCTATCCGGTCTGGATTTTTCAACTCGATCAGCTTACGGGAAGGCAGCTTCCGGATCCGGAAATCGATACCTTTTTTTGATGAAATTTTTTGCATCAAATTCTGAAATCATAAGGGTTTAAATCAGAACTGGACAATAACGGAAACAATTACCACAGACAACCCTTTTAGCAGCCGATAGCAGTTTTTATTTTCCTTTTCAAGTTAATCATGATAATCATTACTATTAAATAATTCATGGTTGACAGTTTACGGAACAGCCCACAATTTATACCTAACTACCGGTTCAATGATTTTTAGGTCAACCATGAGGAGGCAATAATGAAAGAAATTGCCAGAAAACAAGTATGCACATGTAAAAATTGCGGCAACGAGGCCGAGATGGTTGTCACCTGCCGGCTGGAAGATAACCCCATCCCCGAAAAGCGGCCGGCTGAAACCAACCGGGATGGCAAGCAGCGTGTCAAGGGGCAGGCCACCTGCAGCCATTGCGGCAACGAAGCCGAGATCTGGATCGAACTTTAACCTCCCTGCCAAGGAGGTGGAGTATGGAAAAAGATTCCATCATAAACACCGGGCTGCGGGGAATCACCGTGGCCAGCACGAAGATCAGCGACGTCCAGGGAAAAGCCGGCAAGCTTATCTACCGGGGCTATCTTATCCAGGAGCTGGCGCAAAAATCGAGCTTTGAAGAAATCGTATACCTCCTGTTGTACGAGCACCTGCCCTCGGCCGACCAGCTCGAGGGCCTGAAGCGGGAATTGAAAAAGGCCCGCAGCCTCCCGCAAGACGTTATCCGGGCCTTGCAGACTTGCCCGGCCGATGCTCAGCCGATGGATGTTCTTCAGGCGGCAGTAGCCTTGATGGCACCCCATGATCCTGACCTTGAAGATGAGTCCAGGGAGGCGACGATGAAGATGGGCATCCGCCTGATCGCCAGGATGGCCAGCCTGGTAGCTGCCTGGGACAGGATCCGCAACGGTCTGGAGGTGATTGCCCCAGATCAGGATCTGGATCACGCGGCCAACTTCCTCTACATGCTTTCAGGCAAACATCCTGACCGGGAGACAGCCCGCTTCTTCGATACGGCCCTGGTGCTGCACGCCGAGCATTCTTTCAACGCTTCAACCTTTTCGGCCCGCCAGGTAGCCTCCACCAGGGCCCACATCTATTCAGCCATAGTGGCCGCCCTGGGATCCCTTTCAGGACCGCTCCACGGCGGAGCAAACGTGCGGGTTATGCAAATGCTGAAAAAAATCGGCGACCCTGAAAATGTCAGCGCTTACGTGGAAGGTATCCTGGACCGGGGCGAAAAGATAATGGGCCTGGGACACGCGGTTTACAAAACCGACGACCCGCGGGCCTTGATCTTGGCCCCCATGGCCAAACGGATGGGAGAAAAAGCCGGTCAAACTAAATGGTACGAAATGGCCCGTTTGCTGGAAAAAACAGGCAAACAGGCATTCAAACAACGCAAGGGGACCGAAATTTTCGTCAACGTCGATTTTTACAGCGCGGTCTTATACAACGCCATGGCGATTCCGGTCGATTTGTTCACCCCGCTTTTTGCCTTGTCGCGTATAGCCGGCTGGACAGCCCACGTCTTGGAGGAACGCTTTGCCGAGGCGGCCCCCAAACCGATGCTCTATCGGCCGGAATCCGAATACATCGGCCATTATTGCGGGCCTGAAGAATGCAGTTTCGTGCCCCTTGAACAACGCTAGGAAAGGACATGGAGCAACGCCTCAGAAAAAACAACATGCGCATGACCCGCCAGCGGCAGATCATCCTTGAAGTTTTGCGCAAACACAACACCCACCCCACCGCTGACGAGATCTATGCCATGGTGCGCCGGCGCCTGCCCAGAATCAGCCTCGGGACGGTCTACCGCAACCTTGAGATCCTCACCGAGCTGGGTGAAATCCAGACCCTGGAATTGAGCGGTCATCAGAAACGCTTCGACGGCAATCCCAACAAACACTACCATATCCGTTGTCTGGGTTGTGGCAGGGTCGATGACGTACCCCTGGCCCCCATGGCACAGTTGGAAAACCAGCTTTACGGCTCGACGGTATACACCATCATCGGGCATCGCCTGGAGTTCACCGGTCTTTGCCCCGAATGCAGCCGTAAAGAACGGCTGCGCCAACAAGGCCGGAGCAACGGTTCAGGCCCGTCCCAATAATTCCTTTTGCAGCCAGCGCTTGACGGCACCGCTCAGGGCGTAAACTCCCCTGGTATTACCGTTTTCCTCGATGAAGCGCTCCCGGATATCATCGGGCAATTCAAATTCGGCCAGCTCTTGGGCTTCTTCCGAATTGCGCCGGATGAGGTAGACAACGGGCTTGTCTTTCCAGGTATTGACCACGAAATAATGGGTCACGTCGTCTTTACTCCGGATGACGTAGTTTCCCCGCGCCCAGTTGTTGCCCCACTCCAGGTAGAGCCGTACCGCCTCTTCAGGGGTCATCTCCCAATCGATTGAATCCAGCAAGTCCTGATCCCGTTTTATTTTTTCAAGCTCTTCCATGGCAATCTATCCTTGTTTGAATTTCAGGCAAGATCAGATTCTCATTTCTCTCATAATCAACTGCAAATAGTATACCTGGACAACAATACCCCGGGGAAACAGTCCCTGAGCGGAGGTTGAACCCGGATTTTGCAGCCGGCCAGTTTGGCCAAGATGGAAGGCGGAGGGCAGGCAGACCTACCCCGGCACTTCAACTGCCCGCCGACAAAACAGATTCGCTAAAACCGCAAGCCCCTTGCGGCTTTAAAACAATAATTCAATAAAATTACTTATTTCCAGGCATTTGAAGTACATAATCCGGGTTGAAATTAATATCGAAAAAGATTTGGTTGCCAGGAATCCGGCGGTTGTGGTAGATTCAGTAATGTGAGTTTCCATCCATCTTGGCGGTTGTTCCCAGACAGGTCCCGGTTATCAGTTTTTCTCACGCTTCCACTGTTCCCGAACCAGACGCGCTTCAACCTTGTTGCGGATTTCGGCGGTTTCAGACTGAAGTGATGCATGGGATGCCAGGAGCAATTTACAATAGGCGAATGCGCTGAATTGGCCTGCCTCCAAATGTCCAATGAAACACATGTGTCTCAAATATCCCAGATGAGGCGCTTTTATCATTTTTTTACCAGTTATGGCGGTATGTTATGAGATTTATCCCAAACCGGAACAACAGCCTCCCGGGGCAATTTGGCCGGTTGCTTGCAAGCCGGTCGCGACCAGGAGCAATCCAGGTCGATGGCAGGAAATTCCGGATGGGGGACGGTGACTCTAAATTCAGCCCTTGCCATTCTGAGCCAATGGCACGGATTTTGATAATCTTCTTCGAAGATAGCGGCAAAGCAGCCGCTCGATGCTCATTCTTGCCTCGGAGGGTTTCTCGCTGTGAAGCCTTGTGACCGTAATATAAAACAAACTCTTGAAATAACGGATACAATGATAGCGCTGGCGGACAAGGGAGACCTGGAAAGGGAGGATACAGGGTGTGGAATCCTGTACGGTGTGTTGCGTGACGCGGCCTACAAGATCAAACAGCTGGCCGAGCAAGAAAAACGCCGCCATCAGGCAAAAGGATGGTGGGATGAAAACTGAGGTTCGTTTGTGTGCTCCACGATTCCGGGAGCACGACAGCACGATACGTTAAAGATACCAATCAAAACCGATACCAAAAAAAGGAGGTCGAACGTGGCGACACTGAAGGGAAGCCAAACAGAAAAGAACCTGCTGACGGCTTTTGCCGGGGAATCCCAGGCCAGAAACCGTTAC
>JALVRI010000179.1 GCA_027031325.1 Desulfobacteraceae bacterium | reverse complement strand
GCTGTATCGGGAACAGACGCTTTGAAGCTCCTGGAGGCCAAGGCCGTCGATATAGTCTTTCTCGATTTGATAATGCCGGATATGGATGGGACCGAGCTATGCGAGCGGATCAAAAGCCTCAATCCCAGGGCGGTCGTCTTTGCCTTCTCTGGACATGTCGCCTTGTACGATCCTGAAAAGTTGAAAAAGGTCGGTTTTGCCGGAACCATTTCAAAGCCGATCGATATCGGACAGATCAGCAGGGCGATCGAGGATGTCCTTGGGGCAGAATGAGAGCTAGGCCGAAAGAAGCGAGAGGGAAAATATGGCCAGATTCCCGGTCACATGGATCACGATCGGGGTTGCAAGACTGTGGCTTTTTTCATAGGCCAGGGCAAAAACCAAACCACCTACCAATTGATTGAACGGAAATCCTCCCACCGAATGCAGGCTTACGAACAAGGCCGTCGAGCCGCAGATGGCAAGACCTGCTCCCCAGCGCCGCAGGTAGCCGTAAACTATCCCGCGGAAAAAGAATTCCTCGCTGACCGGCCCAATTATCCCACCGACTGCCAGCAACCAGAGCCGTTCGGCCTGGCCGGTTGGCAATTGAGCCTTGATCAGAGGTAATAGGTTGACGCCGCTGAAAAGCATGGCACCTGTGTAAATGGCAACCCCGGCGGTGGCGAAGCCGGCCGACCAGATCCCTCCCTGGATGAGCCCCCGTACTAACCGCTTGCGAAAAAGGCCGAGCCCGTCCAGGCCGCCGAAGCGGGCGGCGGCTGCCAAGCATCCGCAGGCCTGAAGGATTCTGACAGCGGCCAGCAGGGGCCACTTGCCGCCCGGCCAGGCCTGGACGGCAAACCATAGGCCGCTTTCCAGCACAACGACAAGACAGCAAGCCGCCATCAGGCCGGCCGGTGTGATTGTCCTTGATTCCATCCCAGGCGTCTCAAAGCTCGATAGGCATAGTACTGGATGTACCAGTGGTCGGTTGAAGTCAGTTTGGCAAGGATCGGGGCTATCGCTTCCTTTGCGTTTCTTTGTCCCAGGGCCGCCAGGGACTGGCAGACTACATTGGGGTGGGGATCATCAAGCAAACGATACAACTCTTTGAGGGTTGCTGTCGAGCGGCTTTGACCAAGGGCCTTTGCGAACCAGTAACGTTCGACGATTTTTGCCCGCGCAACCTGAAAGTGATAGCCGGTAAATTTTGAGATTTCCAGCCCCTCGTCCGATATTCGCCTCAGGGCCGCCAGACGCAAATGCCAGTTGGAACTGCCAAGGGCGCTTGCCAGTTGGCTGTTGTCAAGTTTACGGATTTCCCGGGATCCCGAAAATACCGGCCAGAGCAGGGCGCAGCCGAGCAGGAGGCAAAAAAGAGCCGTTAAAGGTGGTGCTTTTCGCTGCCCGGCAAGACCGTGCATCAGGCGCAGAACGAGGTTGAAAACGGTCAGGTAGAGCAGGACGGGAAAGCCGATCAACAATCCGTAAAAGGTTAGCATTCGAAGCCTGGCCTGACGGTCGGTGACAGCAGAAAATCTTTCGATGACCCGCCGCGGATGGGTGGCAAGTTCCCGGATGGGGATCACCAACCCGGCGCCCGAAGGGCTTGAGAGGCGAAGCTGCCGGCCCGCCAGGCTCACCTGCATTTGGGAAAGTGTTTTGTCCGCGATGGGGATGATGTCGTTTCTGATCAATGCCAGGCGCACCGTGTCCAATCCACCGTCCGGTTTGGCGAGATGGCAGGTACGCACTGTCTGCTGCCGGAAACTTTTGAAGCTCCGGGCCGGGTACATGGTGTAACGGTAATAGAAATCGTTTATGGCCCTGCCGGCGGGATTGGAAAGGAGCAGATAGTCACGGATGTTTATGAACAACAGGTTGTCCATCTGGCTGTACCAAAGGGCGGTCAGCACAATGAGTGGTGAAAGCAGCCAAGCCAGGCTGACACCGGGCCTGCCTTGGCGGCCGATGG
>JALVRI010000178.1 GCA_027031325.1 Desulfobacteraceae bacterium | reverse complement strand
TTCTGATATACCGAAATTTCTACCTTTTTCAAATCATTATCATTCGGATTTTCCAGTTCTGTTTTATGCCAGCTGTTGAAAACCAAGCCCAGGTATGACCAGGGATGAAGTTCGATGGGAGGTGATACCAGGCTGCCTGAGTTGGCATCGCCGGTGTCGTAATCACCGCTTGAGTCGATACCGTAATACCAGGCATGGTTTGCAGAGGTATACCTTGCGGTGGCCAGGTGCCATAGTCCGTCTGCACTCCAGCCGTTGGTACCGTTTTCCATGTCGTCGCTGAAAAAGGGAACCCGGTCGATCCACTTGTATGCCAACCAGTTGCGGTCGAACCCGGTCGGAGTTTTTACCTGTTGCCAAAGCACTATGCCGAGCCGGTCGTTGGCAGGGACTATGGCACCGTCTATGCCGTCGGGCGGATTGCCGTTGCGGCCCCGCAAGAGCGAAATTCCCAGCCCGTTGAGATCGGCGTCCAGGCGCAAGTTCAGCCCGGCGGCAAAGTAACAAGGTATCGGGGCAGATGGGCAGTAGCCGAAAGCGGGAGGGTTGGTGGTTTTGAAAAAGCCGATCTTGACCTGGGTGTCATAACTTAGAAAACCGCCGCTGGCCCTTCGTGACTCTTCAAGATCGACCGGCGTCTTGACGTGGTCCAGCTCGATCAGGCTTCCTTTGCCCATATCAGGCACATATTCGGTTTGGGTTACCCGCAGGGCATTGTTGTCGCCTATTTTTTGGATCTGATGTCCTCCCCAGCGTGAAGTTTTCCAGTTTTGGGCGTTTTCAAATTCGTCATGAAATTCCTGCCTCTTGGTTGGGATGAGGGCAGGTGGCAGGGGGGTATGGTAAACTACTTTGCGCTTGGTCAGGTTTTGGCCCTGGCCGAAAAAACCGGTCGATTCGAGGCGCACGAAGGGTTCAAGCTCTATTTGGTCTCCGGCGTGGATTTGAAGCCCACTCATTTCCGGATCGTTGGGGTCCTTGATACCCAATAATCGGTTGTGAACGCGGTCGTTGCTGCTGTATTCAAGGAGCTTTCCGGCTACCATGATTTGACCGTTGTGCAGGGGCAGGAGACTGCCGTCACCGCTTTCGTATTCCAGGTAATCACCGCTGGATAATTGCTGGTCCTTGATTACGTCGGCTATCGGCAGGGCGATGGTGCCGGGGGGGATGTAGGGCAGTGGGTTTGAAGCCGTAAAGGTGATGGTGTTGGAACCGCTGAGGGCGGCGGAAGAAAATTCGATGGTCTGGTTTTCAAACCGTAGTTTGAATGGGCCGCTGAAATTGACGTCATCTGCCGGTGCCGCACATACCCGGGTTTGAAGAGTCTTGGTTCCCTGGGGATTGGTCATGACTTCGTAGTAGTAGCCGTAAATTTCAAGGCTGAATCCTCCCTGGTTGTCCCTGAGGTTAAAGGAGCGCTGGTGGAGGGCTACCAACTGATCATTGCGCGCACTTTCCGACCCGGCATTGAGATACTTGCTGGCGGCAAAGCGGTAACCTGATTCTGCCAGCAGGTACGCTTTATATGCGTGGTCGGTGCCGAGAAACATTTGGCCCGAAGAACTGATAAGGGGCACAAGTACACTGCCCAGGGCTGCGAAAAAGACGATTGCGGCAATAAGCAGTAACAGGGCGCTGCCGGTCTGATTGGTTTCCCGCCGCCGGTAGGGCTCCCGGGTCCAAAAACGGTGGATCATCAGGGCCAGGGACACCAGGATGACAAGGCTTACCGCCTTTGCCGGGATCTTTGACCGATCAGGATGGGGATCGAGGGTGCCGATGAAGCAGTAATTATCGCGGGTTGGTGGTATGGCTTGGGGGGAGGCGCCTCCATAGCTTTTTACGTTGCGGGGGTGAATCGTGGTTTGGAACGTTTCATTCAGGCCGGTGGAGTCGTTGCGTTTCAAGGTGAAAGTGCAGATGATGGCCGAAAGATGACGAATGTCTTTATGGTCCCAGCTCGATCCTGCCTGGCGGTAGTCCAGGCTGAAGGCGGAAACCTTGTCTATCAGGATATTGCCGCTGCCGGCAATAAAGGTCGGGGACAAGCTGTCCTGGGTGTCGGCGAGGTTGGAATACAGTTTTATGTTTCCATTGTCATAGGCCACGGCTCGCCTTTGATCGACATTGGTGTAAATCAGGTAGGGGACAGAGCTGTCGGTTTTGACGATGTCGGTTATTGACATCAATTCGCGGGACAGGCGCCCCATGGCGATCTGTGCTTTCTGGGCGGTTTTCACATTGCTCAGGCTGACCGAATAGGCATTGAGAGCGGCAACGATTCCCATTCCCAGCAGGGATGTAAGTACCGCCAGAAGAAGCATTGACACCACTATTTCGATCAGGGTGAATCCCGCTCTGGTTGCTTGGGGGGCATTTTCGTTCAAGGTTTTGGTTTCGCCCGGGCGTTGCATCCGCGCCTCGCTGCACTTGTCTTTTCAACGGGTAAACAGGGCCGTCAAGCTTTGCCCGCCGCTTGCTATGGTTACTTTCAGGATCTTGCAGTCGGTGCTGCAGGCGGCACTGTTTTCATTTCCGGCGGCATCGAAAGAAACATACTTCGTTACGGCAGAGTAAGTGCCGTAATAATTGCTTTCAATCCGGCTTTTGAACGTGTCCAGCGGCGTGTCATCGGTCATCCAGAGATACTTGTAATCGGAGATCATCGATTCCATTATTTCCTGCAACGACAGCTGTTGCCGCACCCATGCCAGGGGTTCGGCGCTGCGGGAAAGGTTGGTGCCCATTACCTGGACCACTATGGCCGCCAGAATGGCGCCGACAACAAGAGCTATAATAATTTCGAGCAGGGTGAATCCCCTTTGGCCGGATTTCATGGTATAAATCCCGTGTCAGGGGTAACAAGTATCTGTTGGGAAGGCTGACCGTGCGCAGTTGCCGTCAAAACCAGCCCCGTAGTTATGGGGGATTGGGCTGCCGCATCGGAGCAGGGCCGCCCCCACTGGTCGAATGTGAGCAGAAATGGAGTTATTGAAATTCCATGTTCTGCCAGCGAAACGATCACCTTGGTTTGGCCCGGCAGGATTACTTTGGTGCCTGCCGGATCTCCATCTGCAAACAACCAGTAAGAATTGCCATCGGATTGGATTCCCCAACGACGTTCGGTATTCATAGAGCGAACTTGAGCATAACGTAAATGGGCCTTGATGGCTTCGACCCGGGCTACCAGGGTTGTATCTGCAAGTGGTTTGCTCCAGATGACAGCGCTCAGGATTCCTATCAGAACCAAGACGACGATTACTTCGAGGATAGTCAGTCCGCATTCAGTGCGTATACCGGTACAATCTTGCAAGTCCGGCCCCTGGAGTGCATTGGTCGGTTGCGAGTCCGGCCGGAGAGTCCGAAAACCCTTGAATGCAAAGGGTAAGGTGATTTCAGAGCCAGATTTCATCTTCTGGTCCGGGCCTGTCGGCAACGACATACCTTGCGGTTGAAAATTATTACAGATTGACGGACGTGCGCAAGCATCATACCTAATTAATAACAAAGGCCGGATTTGATTGAAAGAAGAAACATAATCCGACTTCCGGGCCTGGAATAATAAAAATATGTCAAGGGTGGAAAGTCTGCAATTGAAAAACAGATCTGTCATCAAGCAGGTGGTAATGTCACTTGCACTGGTGTTGGCTGTTGGGCTGGCATACGGAAACAGCCTTCAGTGCAGCTGGCAATATGATGATTTTTCCAATATCCTGGAAAACGATCATGTCAAGCTTACATCCTTGAGCTGGCAACAGCTGAAGCGGGCCATCCATGATCAGCATTTGAACTCCAGGCCAACCCGTCCTTTGGCCAGGCTCAGTTTCGCTTTCAATTATTATCTAGATGGCTTCAGGGTCCAAGGTTACCATTTGGTGAACATCATAATCCATCTGGCAACCGCTTTTACCCTCTGGGCGCTTGTGTCCGGTACCATTGCCAGGTCTTCCGCCCTTTCCGGCAAGCGGGGCGATTCGTTGATAATTGGTTGGCTGGCGGCCCTTTTATGGGCTACCCATCCGGTCCAGGTTACTGCCGTAACTTACATTGTCCAGCGCATGGCATCCATGGCCGCCTTTTTTTATCTTGCCGCCATGTTCTTTTTCCTGAAGGGCCGTACCGCTGCTACGGGCAAAAGTCGTAAATTGAACTATCTGGCCTGCTGTCTTTGCAGTCTTGCCGCATTTGGATGCAAGGAAAACGCGTTCATGTTGCCTGTAGCGCTCCTGCTTTTCGAGATGATTTTTTTTCCGGCTGCCGGCAAGTCCGGAAAAAAACGATTGCTCATCTGGTTTTTCATGGTGGTCGTTTTCGGGGCAATGGCGGCCTGGTTGATGGTTGATCCTGCCTCGGTGACAGGACCATGGGAAAACAGGCCCTTTACCCTTGGGCAGCGGCTCCTTACCCAGCCCCGGGTTTTATGGCAGTATTTGGGCCTGCTGGCCTTGCCGGCCAAAACCAGGCTTTGCCTGCTTCACGATGTTGAAATTTCCAGCGGCCTTTTTTCTCCACCCACAACCATGCCGGCCATAATTGCGCTGGTGGTTGTCCTGGTGCTGTTGGTCACCCTTTGCCGCAAGATGCCGTTGTTAAGTTTTGGGGGCCTGTTCTTCCTGCTCAACCACTTGATCGAAGGGTCGGTCTTCAACCTGGAGATGTTTTACGAACACAGAAATTACCTCCCATCAACCTGGCTGTTTGTACCTTTGGCCTCATTTTTGGTCTCATCCTTTAAATACTTTGAATATAAAAAGTGGCTTCGTTGGTCGATCGCAGGATGTTGCGCGTTGTGGCTGGCGGGGCAGATCCACACCACCTGGATGTACAATCGAGTTTTCCGAAGCGAGTTGAGCCTCTGGATGGATGTGGTCAGTAAATCACCCCGGATGAGCCTGGCCCACAACAACCTGGGAAAGGTGCTCTGGAATGCAGGTTTGCATGAAAAAGCCCATCAACATTTTATCGAGGCCCTGCGGCTGGACCGCTACAACGATCTGCGCCAAAAGGGCCTGGTCTACTACAACTTGGGCTTGTATGAACTCGAAATCACAAAGAATTATTATAAGGCTGCCATTCTTTTTCAAAATGCCCTTAAATTGGCCTCAGGACTCAAGCAGGCCTGGTACCAGCAGGGCCAGGCCTGGTTGCTGCTGAATGACCCCGAAAAGGCGGAGGCCGTTTTGCGTCGGGCCTTGGAATTCTGGCCTGATGATTGCGGGTTGCGTTCAAGGTTGATGTTGGCATTGGCGAAACAGCCCTCGAAAAGGTTCCGGGCCATGGTTATGGCGGGCGAGCAGGCCCGGGCTTGCCCGGACGACCCGGTTCCCATAGCTTGCCTGGCGGATTTGCAAGCAAGCTATGGTCATTTTCAGGCGGCACTTGCGGCCTGGCAGTGCCTGGAAAAGCTTCCCGGGCAAAAGCGCTATGCGATGATCGGGCAGTTGGAAATTTATGCCCGCCTGAAAGAAACTGAACGCATGAAGCAGGTTGCAAAAAAGATCCTGGAAGATTTGAGGCCGGAAGAGCTTGAGACCTGGCTGGATGAGCTGCTGGAAAGTTCGGGGGCTTTACCCCATGTCCCCGACCGGGACCTGGTATTGAAGGAGCTTGAAAGCGCTCATGAGCTGAAAAATTACCTGAACAGCTCCGGACGTTGGCTCTTTTCCAATGCAAAATACATTGCCACCAGCCTCTTGTGGTGACCGGCGGCAATGCATAATGGGACAGGTGCGTGCTTTACGGGCGGCTATGGCTGGCCGGGCTTGGAGATAACCTTTACCTTGGTTTTCCCGGCTACAGCGGTATTGTTTTTTCCGGTTATGGTGAGGGTGATACTGTTTCCTGATACGCTGACACCGAGAGTGAAATCGCCCAGATCAGTCCCCAGGGTGGCGTCCGAGTAAGTAATCTGATCCCAGGAGGAACCTCCCAGAAGAGCCTTGGCGAACTTTCCGTTTACCCTTCCGATGGCCTCGGCCATGGCCGCCTCGGCCGCCTTTTCTTTTGCCTCGGATTGGAGATCGAAATATTTGGGGATGGCCACCGCGGCCAGGATCCCGAGAATTACGAGGACGGCTATGATTTCAACCAACGTAAAGCCCTCTTCGTTATTTTTAAGGACCTTCTTGGTTTGAAATTTACGGTCAGTGTAAGTCATTTCCTATCTCCTGTGATCAAAATTTTATCGATACTTT
>JALVRI010000177.1 GCA_027031325.1 Desulfobacteraceae bacterium | reverse complement strand
TGATCATTTCGGCTGCCTGCCGGCATTCTCCCAGCTCGGCCAATACCTGGGCCAGGTTGTTGAAGCCGTCTCCGTTTTGGGGATAGAGTTCGGTTACCCGCTCAAAGGCCCTCCTTGCAGCTTCAAGGTCTCCCAGGGCGTAGTTGGTATTGCCAAGGCCGATAAGGCCTCCCAGGGTGTCGGGCCAAAGCTTCAAAAGAGTTGTATAGGCTTGCCTGGCTGCTGCAATCGCCCTTGCCCTTTCGAGTCCCACGGCGGCCTCGATCCATCTGTCCTGTCGGGGACAAGGTGGAATGGCATCCGGGGGCAAGAGGACAAGTCCCCATTGGTCGGCCCGGCGCCAGGTGTTCATGAAGACCCTTAACGATACCCGGCGGTATGGCGATACTCCCGTGTGAAGGACGATCAGCCCTCGATCCAGGTCGTAGCCGACCACCAGTGCATAATGCCACTTGGGCAGCCAGCCCAGCCCCAGGTTTTGCAGCACCACCACCGGTCTACCGGAGGCAACGCTTTTCAAAAGACAATCAAGCCCCCAAAGGGGCCAGGCAAGGATTCCGTGGCGGCGGGCGGCAGCCATGAGAGATGGTTGGAGGCTGCCTTTGAGGGCCGGGGTGTACATCTGCTCGCTCAATCGGTCGGCCGTAACCTTTACCCCGGCCGCTTCCAGCGCCATGGCAACAGCCGCCGGCCCGCACTGGTATTTCCTCTGGGCCTGGAAGGTTACCGGGCTTACCAGCGCCTGCCTCGCAATACCCAGGCTTTGGGAATCGGGCGCGGGGGGCAGCAGGTAACTGCAGCTGCTCAAAGCACAAAGGCACAGGCCGCAAATCAATACGGCCTGTGCCCATTCAAGCTTCAGCGTTACCGGTTTCAAATCCGAATCAACGCTTTTTCTTGATGAAGGTGAAGACGTCGGTTATGCCCATGATATCGAGGATGATCAGGACGATGAAAGCGATGATCAGCACGCCGATCAAAAACCCGAGCCCATCGCCGCCGGCCGGCATCTGGTCGATCTTCTTTGCCAGCAGGCGAACCTCGTCATCCGTAAGAGCCTTGACCCGGGCCTTGGCTTCCTCGGGCTTGACACCCCATCGGGTCAACTGTTTTTGAACATCCCGGCGATCGAAAAAAGCCATTACCTTCTGGCGCAATTGGTCGTTTTGGGCGCTCTTGATGGCCGTGGCCGTATCGATCATGGCGGCCTTGGCCGGTGCTGAAAGCACGCAGATCAGGCAGAAAAATACCACCGTCAAACCAGCAGTCCAGCGTTGAGTTGTCCGCAAAAATCTCATTTGTTACCTCCAATCGTTTTGTTGTCGAAAGAGTCTGAATCTCAACTCGTTTTCCAGCAGGCCAATTTCCGATCGCGGCAACCAAATACGATTTCGGAGCGGCTGTTTGTGTCCAGATATGGAATCTAAGCACTAAAGCGAT
This sequence comes from Desulfobacteraceae bacterium, assembly GCA_027031325.1. Lineage (GTDB taxonomy): Bacteria > Desulfobacterota > Desulfobacteria > Desulfobacterales > Desulfosarcinaceae > JALVQM01. Next base: position 521 of record JALVRI010000177.1, on the reverse strand, counting down.
AAAAATTCAAGCTCTGCTTGCCATCGGCCCGGTGGATTATTCCGGTTTCAGGTAAAAAATACTTCAAAACCGGAAAGGCTTGCGATATGCAAAAAACCGCATCTTTCAACCCGGATTTTGCGGCTGGCGAGTTTGACCAAGATGCGAGGTGAACGGCGGGCACTTGGAGTGCGTAATCCGGGTTCAAGACAACTCACGCAGGTGATCTTTGATGCACTTTCGGCCGGACTTCGAAAAAAAGAAGGGATCCGCCATGAAGAAGGTAAATGTTGAGAAGGCTGTGGGAATGATTCTGGCCCATGATCTTACCCGTATCATCCCCGGCAAGTTCAAGGGACCCGGCTTTCGCAAGGGACATGTGGTCCGGCGGGAGGATATCCCTGAATTGCTCAAGATAGGCAAACGCCACCTCTACGTTCTGGACTATCCATCCAGCCATCTGCACGAAGACGAGGCGGCTTTGCGGATAGCTTCGGCCGTAAGTGGGCCGGGACTACGATGGACAGACCCGGTTGAGGGCA
>JALVRI010000176.1 GCA_027031325.1 Desulfobacteraceae bacterium | reverse complement strand
CCGAATCTGGTCTTGTAAACCACAATACCAAGGACTGCCACCACTACCAGGGCGATCACCAGGGTGACATAATGAATACTGCTGCCTGGCAGCAATCCAAGGGTGGCCGAAGGTGGAAGATCATCGGTATAGGGGAAGCCGAACTTGGTTTTGCCCTTCCAGGGCCCAACCACGAGCAAGGTGGTAAGTTCGGCGCAAATATAGTTCAACATGAGGGTGGAAATGACTTCGTTGATGGAAAACCTGTATTTCAAGACCGCCGGCAGGATCCCCCACAACGCGCCACCAAGCATGGCTGCCAAAAACATGACAGGTACGATTACAGCAGCAGGCAGGTGCGGACCCCAGTTGAGGCCGACCCAGGTGCTGAAAATGGCCCCCATCAGGAGCTGGCTCTCGGCACCTATATTCCAGAACTTTGATCTGAAGGCCAGGGCCAAGCCGGCGGCAATCAATATCAGCGGAATGGCCTTGGTGACGGTCTCCTTGATCCCGTAAAAGCTGCCGAAAGATCCGGCAAAAATACTGACCAGGGCCTCCAGCGGATTTACCCCGTAGAAAAGAAATACCATGCTGATGGACGCCAGGCCGGCCAGAAGGGAGCCAAGCAGGTTCAAAGCGGCAGCGGTTGATGAAAGCTCTCCCCTGGCCGTTACAGACAAACGTAACATATTAAACGGCCTCCTTTTTGCCATCCTCGGTTCCGGCCATCATCAATCCTATATCCGCCCTGCTCGACTTGTCCGGGGAGACTATTCCCATAAGGCGGCCCTTGAACATCACGGCCACCCGGTCGCACAACTCCAAAATCTCGTCCAAATCTTCTGAAACCAGCAAAACCGCGCCACCTTGCTTGCGTATCTCCAGTAACCGGCGTCTCAAAAATTCAGTGGCACCCACATCCAGACCATGGGTGGGATGGGCAGCCACCAGCAGGGACGGCTTTTCGCTGATTTCCCTGCCCAAAATGAGCTTCTGAATGTTTCCTCCCGAAAGATGGCCGGTGACGACCTCGATGGACGGAGCCTTGACCTTGAAGTTGGATACCATTTGGCGGGCATGCTGCCTGATACGCCCGTAGGCCAGGAATGGGGGCCTGGCGAATTTGTCCAGATGGTGTTGCTTCAAAATACAATTGTCGTAAAGACACAAGCCCGGAGCGATCCCGAACTTTATCCGTTCTTCGGGAACGTGGGCCACCCCATGATTGAAAATCGTCTTGGGGTCCAGGTTGGTAATATCGCATCCGTTTATCATGAGGCGCCCTTTTTCCACCGGCCGCAGGCCGGTAAGGGCCTCCACCAGCTCTTTCTGGCCGTTGCCGGAAACGCCCGCGATGCCGAAAATCTCGTTTTTGAAAACCTGGAAAGATACTCCCTCCACGGCCGGAAGGCACTTGTCGTTAAGAACGTGCAACGAATCGACATCGAGAACCAGATCCCTGCGTTCCATCGGTTCACGGTCAAGTGAAAAAACAACCTCGCGCCCCACCATCATCTTTGCAAGTTCCCGTTTTTCCACCTTGGAGGTTCGGGCACTGCCTACCACCCGGCCTTTTCGCAAGACTAGAATATCATCGCAAATATCCAACACTTCATCGAGCTTGTGGCTGATGAGAACGACTGCGTGGCCTCGGCTGCGCATTCGGCGCAGCATTCTGAACAAGTCCCTGGTTTCCCGGGGGGTAAGCACCGATGTGGGCTCATCCAGAATCAGGACCATGGCACCGTTGATCATGGCCTTGATGATTTCAACCCGCTGCTGCTCGCCGGCTGAAAGCTGCCAGATCTCCCTGTCCGGATCCACATCGAAATTGAAGCTTTCCGCCAGGGTCTTGATCCGCTCCCTGACCTTATGCTGGGGAAAAAGGAAAGGAGTCCGGGCGTAAGCAAGGGCAATATTTTCGGCTACGGTATGGTTTTCCACCAGCATGAAGTGTTGATGGACCATGCCGATACCAA
>JALVRI010000175.1 GCA_027031325.1 Desulfobacteraceae bacterium | reverse complement strand
TTATCACCATCAGTCAACCCGAATTCACATCGGTTTGCCCCATGACCGGGCTGCCGGATTACGGCACCATAGTCATCAGGTACGTACCGGCTGAAAAGATAATCGAGCTCAAGTCCCTCAAGTATTACCTTCTCCAGTATCGTAACGTGGGTATTTTTTACGAGCACCTGGTCAATCGTATTCTGGATGACCTGGTGGATGTTCTGGCACCGCGCTGGATGGAGGTGGAAGGCCGTTTCAGCGCGCGGGGAGGCATTAGCACCGAAGTTCGGGCCGGGCATGGAGAGCGGCCATGAGCAAGCTGGGCAAGATTGTCTTGTTGGTGATGATCGCAGGCGCGGTGACCTTCCAGGGGTGCGCCTGGTGGAAAAAACCACCGGAAGGCAAAGAAACCCTGCTGGATGTAAAAACCTATGACCGCTACGCCAAGATAGTGGCCCTGGCGGTCTATGACCGAACCGGAACCGGCCAGGACGAGGTTGTGGAGCAGTTCCGCCGGGCCTTGACTGCCAGGCTTCAGAAGGCATTGGGCAAGGTGCACCTGGTGACCATCGGGGATCCCGATTTTCCTGATTACCTGGAAGCTCTGCCTTCCAGCGCCAAGGGAGGTCTCGACAACCTGGCCCTGGCCCAGGCCGCCCGCGCGGACGGATTCCAGGCCCTGGTCCTGGTGAGCCTGGAGGCCCTGGTGCCCCAGGCTGAAAAAAAGGGCATGTTCTGGTGGCGCAAGGACCGTTTTTTCCTTCAAACCTACCTCAAAGCCGAGATTTTCGACCCGGTGACGGCTGCAAAACCGCTGAGTATAATCGAAGAGGTCAAATCGAGGCTCGAGCGTGACGACTTCGAGTTTTTCGAGCAACAGGACTGGAGACTCCCGGAATACGTGCAGGAAGCCATAATCAGGCGGGCCAAGGACCTTGCCAAAAGGATTTCCAAGGCCCTGGATGAGTTGCGGTGGCAGGTTACCCTGAGCGCGGTTGACGGCGGCAAGGCGGTTTTACCATCCGGGCAAAGGGCGGGTATCAAGGTCGGAGACCGGCTGGCTGTTTTTGGTATCGAGGGCGTGGTTGAAGGGGTTGAAGGTGAAACCTTCATGGCGCCCGGTTTTCGCAAGGGCGGCTTGACGGTTGAAAAAGTTGCGCCTGGTTTTTGTGAGGTCAAGATCGAAGGCCGGGCCGCGGTTGGGGACATCGCCGTGCCGGTTCGCTGAGTTGGCGGATGCATCCCCCCCCGGTGAAGTTGTTTTTCTCAGTTGCCCGGGCAGCCTTGCTTCAGTATCCGTTCATAGGCATCGATCAGTTCCATCACCTGGTTTTCTGATTCCAGATGGCGAATGCTTCGGCGAAATAGGCTTGCGCGGGGCAATCCCTTGACGAACCATCCCAGGCGGCTGCGCAGGACGAAGCAGGCTGTCTTTTCTCCCAGGTAAAGTACGGATGCCCGGGCATAGCGCCGCATGGCCTCAATCCTGCATTCGTTGTCGATGAGCGGAAGCGGGCGTCCTTCCAGGGCAGCCAGGATCTGACTGAAGATAAACGGGTTGCCGATTGCGGCCCGGCCGACCATGACCGCATCGCAACCGGTGGTTCGGAACATTTCCAGGGCGTCTTCGGCCGACCCGATGTCCCCGTTGCCGATCACGGGGATTTGCAACATTTTTTTCAGCCTGGCGATTATCTTCCAATCGGCCCGCCCGCCGAAGCCCTGCCGGGCGGTACGGGGATGAACGGCCAGGGCATCGACTCCGCAGTCCTGGGCCAGGCGGGCGATGATTTCAGCATCTGAACCAGACGGGTCCCACCCCGAACGGATCTTGATCGTCAGGGGAACCGGGATGGCCTTGCGGACGGCGGTCAGTATTTTGCGGGCCCGCTCCGGGTCTTTCATGAGGGCCGCCCCTGAACCGGACTTGAGAATTTTTTTTACTGCGCAGCCGAAGTTTATGTCGATTATGGCGGCGCC
>JALVRI010000174.1 GCA_027031325.1 Desulfobacteraceae bacterium | reverse complement strand
CCGTTGCCAAAGACGGGTATGGAGACCGCATCCTTGACCGCGGCGATATATTCCCACTTTGGGGGACGGTTGCGCCGGTCGGGGGCAACCCGGGGATGAAATGTAAGGGCGTCGACTCCGGTATCTTGCAGCCGGAGGGCCAAATTGACCGCCGCTCGAGGGTCATCTTCCCAGCCGGTGCGAAACTTGACCGTTACCGGGAAAGAGACCGCTTGTCTTACCGCCCTGACCACGGCCACAGCCTGGTCTGGTTGCCGGAGCAGGGCCGCTCCCCAGTTTTGGCGGCAAATGGCGTAGGCGCAGCAACCCAGGTTGATATCGACTCCGAAAAGACCGCATTCTTCGATCCGGGCGGCCGCCCTTGCCATTTTGGCCGGATCGCAACCTGCTATCTGGAAAGCCAGTCGATCGGCCTCGGCATCCCGCCAGCGAAAATAGGCGGATGTTCTCCGGTTTTCGTGGGGAATCCGGCCGGCACTGCACATTTCCGAAAAATAGAGACCGCATCCTCCGAAATCGGCTATCAGTTCGCGCAGGGCCACGTGGCCCAGGCAGGTCATGGGGGCCAGGACCAGGCGGCTGGAGATGGCCTTGTCACCGATGGCAAGCGGCCGCCGGAGCATTTTGGACAAGCGGCTGATATTAAGGGTACTTTCAACGTCTTTCATGACGGCCAACTTATATCCCCACAAAGCGGATTGCAACCGCCCATTTGGGGATTGGAGGATTGTACTGAAATGAAGCCGTCACCAAAGTTACCCTAATATTTTGCTTGACAATTTTTTTGCAAGGCTTCATATTTCCAATTTTTCAGAGACTGGTATTTGATTGCCCGCACAGTTGTCTGGAATCAGTCTTGGGCTGGTTCCTTAACAGCCTGCTAAAGTTGAATGGAAGATCCAGGCGGGTTAGAGTATTTCCAGGAGGAAAAAATGTACGCAGTGGTTGCAACCGGTGGTAAGCAATATAAAGTCAAGGAAGGCGATGTTCTGAAGATAGAGAAGATCGCAGGTGATATCGGTGCCCAGGTGGATTTCGACCAGGTTTTGATGTATGCTGACGGCGACCAGGTCAAGCTGGGCCAACCGACCGTCGAAGGGGCGGTTGTCCGGGGCCATATCGTGGACCAGGGCAAGGATCGCAAGATCATTGTTTTCAAGTACAAGCGGCGCAAACGTTATCGCCGCAAAAACGGTCATCGCCAGGCTTATACCGCCGTCAGGATCGACACCATCGAAGCATAGCAGGAGACAAGCAAAATGGCACATAAAAAAGCAGGCGGAAGCTCCAAAAACGGCCGCGATAGCCAGGGCCAGCGCCGGGGGGTGAAACGTTACGGAGGCCAGTTTGTCAAGGCCGGCAATATCCTCGTCCGCCAATTGGGAACCAGGATTCATCCCGGAGCCAACGTAGGCGTTGGCAAGGATTATACCCTTTTTGCCAAGATCGACGGCATCGTCAAGTTTGAACGCAAGGGACGCACAGGCAAAAAGGTCAGTGTCTATGCCGCGTGAAATTCGTCGATGAAGCCATTATCACGGTTCAATCCGGGGACGGCGGGCGTGGTTGTGTAAGCTTCAGGCGCGAAAAGTTCGTTCCGCGGGGAGGCCCTGACGGCGGAGACGGTGGCAAGGGCGGCGATGTCATCCTCAAAGCCACCGGCCGCAAGCATACCCTCTATCATCTTCAATTCAAGCGACTTTACAAGGCCGGCCGGGGTGCCCATGGCCAGGGAAGCCAGAAGACCGGCCGCAATGGTGCCGACCTGGTGGTTGAAGTCCCGCCGGGCACGGTGGTAAAAGACGCCGCCAGCGGCGAGGTTATCTGCGACCTCGACCGGGACGGCAGCTGTTTCATCGTTGCCCGGGGAGGAAAAGGTGGACTGGGCAACCGCCGTTTCCGTTCTTCCACCAACCGCGCGCCACGTTACGCTCAGCCTGGCGAGCCGGGTGTGACCCGCGAGCTG
>JALVRI010000173.1 GCA_027031325.1 Desulfobacteraceae bacterium | reverse complement strand
TGTTAAAGATTTAGAAAAAGATATTTCACAAAACGGGCATATTGCTATTTATGACATCCATTTTGATACAGGTAAATCAACCATAAAATCAGAATCATCAGATGTACTCAAAAATATTGCAGCGTATTTAAATGCCCATCAAGATAAAAAATTTCTAATTGTTGGGCACACCGATAATACCGGTGACTTTGAAGCAAATCTTAAATTATCCTTAGAAAGAGCACAGTCTGTAATTAATGAGTTAGTTACAAAATATTCAGTAAAAGCTGGACAATTGAAGGCCTACGGTGTTGGGCAGACATCGCCTGTGTCTACAAACTCAACAGACAAAGGAAGAGCAAAAAATAGAAGAGTTGAAATAGTAGAATTATAAATATTCCATCAAGATTTTTGTATTGGTAACAACAAGGGAAATGCTAAATATAATCGGTCCTTAAAAAGTATATTTGTTGTTGATTATATTGGAAATCATATACAAAAATGCGATTCAGAAGGTAGTGTCGAGAATCTTTCGCGTAACTGGCTTGCTGAATGGATGGAGCAACACGAGATGACCCTATGGGGAACAGCAGATCTTCGGGATTTTTCCACACCCCGGGATGAAACAGGGCAAAAATTGCATTTTGCTAGTTCCTGGCTGTTCCAATACTGTTAACATCAGAGGTGAATTTTCCCCACAAGACAGCAGCAACTAGAGCAGGATTGGGATGGATAGGACGTAATTGTCAACTAATAACGCTTCCTTATGGTCCATGGGGTCGATTGGGAACCATTTTTACTGATTTTAAAATTCCGTGCGGGTCTCCTGTCGAGAAAATTTCTGCTGACTTGCCGGAAAAGGGTATCCAGAAAGGCCGGTTCAGTTGAACCGGCCCGGATGATTTCAGAAATTTGGTCGGGGCGAGAGGATTTGAACCTCCGACCCCTTGAACCCCATTCAAGTGCGCTACCAGACTGCGCTACGCCCCGACGCAAAAATAATCAACTACCATCGCTGACAGGTTGTGTCAAGCCAGTTTCTAGGTTACATTAACGGCATGACTCGTCAACCTCCCGCCACGTTCGAACCGTTGAAAAATGGCGATACCATAGGAATATTCGCCCCGGCCAGCCATTTCGATCTGCTGCGGTTCGAGGCCGGCCTGGACGTTTTGAAGCAAATGGGCTTCAAGGTGAAGGTACCGTCCCGGATTTTTGCCAAAGACGGCATCTTCGCCGGTGACGATGCCCTTCGGGCCGAACTTTTAAATCAGCTGGCAACCGATATGGAGGTAAGCGCCCTGATGACCGCCAGGGGCGGATACGGCTCTCAACGCATGGTGGATCTGATCGACTTTCGGGCCATGTCCAAGGCCCGCAAACCGGTGATTGGGTTTTCCGATGTGACGGTGGTCTTGTGGGCCGCCTGGGTCGAGGCGGGTCTTGCCGGTATCCATGGCCCCACCGTTACGACCCTGGCGGAAGCTGATCAATACCAGCGGCGCCTCTTTGAACTCCTGCTTCGCGGTAAGCGGGAATTTGTCATCGAAAAGACAGAAGACCGTCCCTGCCTGCCGGGTCTTGCCAGGGGACCGGTTGTGGGTGGAAATCTGACCAGCCTGTGCCATTTGCTGGGGACCAGGCATGCACCCCGTTTTTCAGGGATGATAGTAGTCCTGGAAGATTGCGGCGAAAAGGCCTACCGGGTGGACCGGATGGTATTTCAAATGTTCAGGGCCGGATGTTTTGACGGCCTTGCCGGCCTGGCCCTCGGCCGTTTCAGCGGATCCGATGACGAGCAAGCCGTGGATCGCATTTTCATGGAACTGGCCGGGCGGCTGAAAGTTCCCCTCCTGGCCGGACTGCCGGTTGGACACCAAGGCCCTAATTTGCCTTTTGTCTACGGCGGGTTTGCAGTAATGGATTCTGCCAAAGGAACTCTGGCTTTCAGCCGGCCGGGTTCTTGAATGAATTGCCGGCGGCGGCCGGAT
>JALVRI010000172.1 GCA_027031325.1 Desulfobacteraceae bacterium | reverse complement strand
GAGTCGACACCAAGCGGGCCAATACTTCTGAAATTCTGGCCGAGCTGAAAAAGGAATATTTCCCCAGGCTCCTGGAGCGTTTTCCGGACCTCAAGATTGCAGTCCAGGGGGAACAGAAAAAAATGCGTGAATCATTTACCAGCCTGAAGGTGGGCTTTCCCCTGGGAGTGTTCGGAATCTACGTCATCATTGCCACCATGTTCAGGTCCTATCTTCAGCCATTCGTGATCCTGTTTACCGTGCCTTTTGGAATCATAGGCGCCGTAATGGGTCACCTGGTGATGGGCTACCGGCTTTCCCTGATGAGCATTTTCGGCATGGTGGCCCTGTCCGGGGTGGTGGTTAACGACGCCATCGTCCTGATCGAGCGGATCAATGAAAACCTGGCCGCCGGCATGGGCTTCAAGCAGGCGGTGATCGACGGGGGCGGCCGCCGTTTCAGGGCCATTTTCCTGACCACGGTCAGTACCGTCGGGGGCCTGGCGCCCCTTATCATGGAGACCGACTTCCAGGCCCGCTTTCTCATTCCCATGGCCCTGTCCCTGGCGGCCGGGGTTACTTTCGCAACGGTGCTGACCCTGATCCTGATTCCCAGCCTGTTGACAATCCTCAACGACATGCGGCGCCTGGTTTTCAAGTGGCGTAACCAATACTGGCCTGATAGGGCCGAGGTAGAACCGGCGGCTTCCAGGTATGCGGATGAGGCTCCCGCTGAAGGGAAAGCCGAGGCGGGGTGCCGGGTGCCCGTGATCCGGGAAAGCCTGCCAAGGAGAAGGGACTGAATGCATTCCGGAATGTTTTTGTGCCCCAAGAGTTTGCGGCAGCGGGCAGCCAGCCTTGCAAGGATCGTGATTTTTGCAATCGTGCTGGCGGCCGGCGTGCCGGCCGGCGCGTTTGCCGAAAAGGGCCTCCAGCCGGCCGGTTTGCAAGGGATACAGTGGGCCCGGATCAAGGTGCTCGACCTGGCCACGGCGGTCAAAATCGCCCTGGCCGACAATCCGACCCTGGCGGCGGCTGCGGCACGGGTGGAGCAGGCCCGGCAGCAGGTAAACGAGGCCAAGGCCGCCTACTGGCCAAGCGTGGGCCTTGACCTGGGTGCTTCAAGGGTTGAATTGTCCGAGACAGGTTTTGATCAGAGCTCCCCGTCGGGTATTGCAATCCCCCTGGAAGACCCTGAAGATTACTACAATGCCAACCTCAAGGCCACCTGGGTCATATTTGACGGTTTTGCCCGCAAGTTCAAAAAACTTTCAGCCCGTTACGGGCTTGATACGAGCCGGGCCGGCCGGAAAGAAGCTCATCGTCTTTTGCTTTCATCGGTGACCGAGACCTATTTTTCAGCCCAGTTGGCCCAGCAGAATATCGTCATCGCCAGGGCCGACGAGCAGTTCAACGAGCGCCAACTGGCAGATGCCCAAAGCCGTTACCGGGCCGGCACCGGTTCTTTGAGCGACGTGCTCAATTTCAAGATCCGGCTCAACGCGGCCCGTGCCAGCCGGATCGTGGCCCAGGCCCAGCTCGATGTTACCTTGATAGGTCTGGCTGCCTTGCTGGGAAGGCCTGACAGCCGCCTGCCGTCCCACGTCAAGCTTGCTCCCATGAAAGAGCCGCTTCACGATGAGTTTACCCCGCCGGACGCCGACGCCTTGGCAGAGGCGGCCTTGTCGGTCAGGCCGGATTTGATCCAGCGTAAACTGGAGATAAAAAACGCCGAGGCGCGGGTCAAACTTGCCCGCTCGGAGTATTATCCCAAAGTAGTTGTGGCCGGCAGCCTTGACGGCCGGAGGACCGACGGGCCGGCCTTTACCGAAGACGACTTCGGCAACAGCCTTTCCCTGAACCTCACCTACGATCTTTTTACCGGCGGTGCCCGCAGCGCTCGCCTCAGGCGTGCCAAGGCGGCCCTCCAGGAGGCGTTTCACAAGCTCGAACAAGCCCGCCTGACTGTTAGATCAGAGGTCAAGCAGGCAGC
>JALVRI010000171.1 GCA_027031325.1 Desulfobacteraceae bacterium | reverse complement strand
ATGCAGTGCCTGCGGGCAAGAACACTGCCGTACAATCGTATTAAGGCCAAGGGCCTGGGATCGTAACGCAGGGTCCGGGCAATGCCTATGATCCGGTCGGTCCGGATGCGGTGCAGCTCACAGGTGACAGGATAAGTCTTGTGCCCGATAGTCTCGGGTAACAAGTCGCCGATGACCATTACGTCGATATCGTTAGGCTGGTGATCGAGGGCTGTACCTGCCAGCAGGCGGGCCATGGAGCCGAAGACAACCACCGCCCGCGGGTTGAAAGGTTCCAGATCATCTTTCAGCAATGCAAGGGTCTGGTTGTAAGGAGCGGTTGAATCCATCAGATTCGGCCGTTGTCGCCGCTTGGCAGCAAGGCTTGCTTGCAGGCCGGCTGCGCCGGGCCGCCCCCTTAGAGCCCGGCCACTTCCTGCTTGCAGTGCTTGCAGATCTTGGCGCGTTTTTTGATGATTTCGGCACAGAACGGACATTCACGAGTAAAGTTGCGATCGTGAATTTTTGCAATCGCTTCCTCGATATTTTTCTTCAAAACCTGATTGCCGACTTTCATGCTGCGCAGCGGTTCGATGGCTTCCAGCTCGCCCATGTCACCAATCATCTCGGCGGCCTTTACCCGCACCCGCATGGGTTCGGTGGCATCCATCAACAGGCGCATGACGCTTACCCCGTCCTTGCTGACCCAACACTCGGCCAGGATGGAAAATCCTTTCTTGATGTTTTCCTTCAAGGCTTGCTGGGCGGCCAATTCTTCATCGTCGATAAGTTGCCCCTTGGCGCCCATCGAACTGAAGACCGGCATGAAGCCGAAGTCCTGGGTTCCGGGGTAGTTATAGCAGCGCATGGAAGCGTGCTGGGCGTAATTTTCTTCCAGTTCATCCCAACCGTTGACGAAGATAGGGCACTGGTCGTTGACGCACAGGAAAAGATAAGGCGCTCCCCATCCCAAGCCATCTGAAAAGTTGATGGGAGGCACTTCCCAGATCTGCATCTCTGCCCCGCAATGGGGGCAGGCGGGGCGCTTCATACTGAGTACTTTTTCCAGGACCTCTTCACGGGTTTCAAAAGCCATTTTGATATCTCCATCTTTTATTCTATATTTTTGATATGATCGATTTATATTGTCGACCGGCCGTTTCCACAACCCGGCATGTTGACCCAACATAGGCACAACCGGCATGGGTTTCAAGCATCTTTTGACGATCTTCCCGTATTGCTTAAGGCGGGCGCAAACTTCCGGATGCTTTCAGGCCGGCGGCCGGATTGCCCTCATGCCCATGCCGGTGGGGCTTTGAGGGGCTGATTATGAATGCAGGTCAACCGATCTGGCTTTTTAAGGATATATTTTCTATAATAAACTTTCCCCGGGTCAAGCTCAGACACGGGGTCGTCGGCAAAAGCGTTACCTTTCGGAAATGATGGAAAACCGCGGTCCGGTGGCACGTTGGAGCCCGGGCTGCCTATCAGGAGGCGATTATGAAGTTGAAAGTCTGGATCGGGTTCATCTTGGCAGCTTTGTTCATCTGGACCCTGGCCGGGTGTGCCAGCGGCCCCAAGGTGGAGCGCCGGGCGGTTGACGAAACCATCGATCTGAGCGGAAGATGGAACGATACCGACTCGAGGCTGGTGGCCGAAGAGATGATCCGGGACTGTCTTTCCCGCCCCTGGGTGGAGCGTTTCATGGCCACCCATGGCCAAAAGGCACCGGCCGTCATCGTGGGCCGGGTCAGAAACAAGACCAGCGAGCATATCAATGTCGAAACCTTCGTTAAAAACCTGGAACGTGCCCTCATCAATTCCGGGCGGGTGATGTTTGTCGCTTCCAGCCAGGAGAGGGGACAGATACGCGAAGAAAGGGTGGACATGGCCAGTAATGCCACCCAGGCGACGGTAAAGAGCCCTGGAGAGGAGTATGGGGCGGATTTCATGCTTATTGGAACCATCAACTCAATCCGGGACGAAATCAAGGGTAAGG
>JALVRI010000170.1 GCA_027031325.1 Desulfobacteraceae bacterium | reverse complement strand
CCTTGCTCAGCCTTCCTTGCCCGCCGGCAGAACCAGGTTCAGCACAACACCGGTGATGCCCGCCAGGCCGATGCCGCCCAGGGTGAATTTGCCCAATGGAAAGGCCATACCCCCGATGCCGAAGACCAGGATAAGGGCGACGATGGTCAGGTTACGTGACTTGGTCAGATCTTCACCGGCCCTTACCAGGGTGTTGAGTCCCACCACCGTGATGGCCCCGAAAAGCAAGAGCATGATACCACCCATGACCGGCACGGGAATCGTCTCCAAAACAGCGCCCACCTTGGCCACGAACGCCAATCCGATGGCGAAGATCGCGGCCCAGGTCATTATCCCCGGGTTGTAAACCTTGGTCAGGGTGACCGCCCCGGTTACTTCCGAATAGGTAGTGTTGGGGGGAGCTCCAACAAAAGCGGCAAAAGAAGTGGCTATCCCGTCACCCATAAGGGTGCGGTGAATGCCGGGATTTTTAAGAAAATCCTTTCCAACCACGTTACTGATGGCCAGGATGTCACCAAAATGCTCGATGGCCGGCGCTATGGCCACGGGAACGATGTACAGCACGGCTTCGAAGTTCCATTCCGGAAAAACGAAATTGGGCACGGCGAACCAGGCCGCTTTTTGAACCGGCCCGAAATCTACCAGCCCCATGGCAAGGGAAACCAGGTAACCGATGGCAATTCCGCACAAAATCGGTATCAGCCTCAACAGGCCGCGACCGAGCATGGTAATGGCGATGGTCGCCACCAGGGTGATCATCGAAACCGGCAGGGCCTTGGCCTGGGGAACAAGCACCGCCGCCCCGTCCCCGGTCTTGCCAAGGGCCATATGGACCGCCACCGGGGCCAGTATCAGGCCGATGACCATGATCACCGGACCCACCACGACCGGGGGCAGCAGCTTATCGAGCACCTTGCGCCCCCGCCACTTGATCAGCAAACTTAGCACAACGTACAGCAGCCCGGCTGCAACCAGCCCGCTAAGAGTCTGTGCCACGCCCCAGGTCTTGACTCCATAGATTATGGGAGCGATAAAGGCGAACGAGGATGCCAGGAAAATGGGAACCATCCGTTTGGTTATGATCTGAAAAATCAGGGTGCCGGCTCCGGCGCCGAAAAGAGCCACATTAGGATCGAGGCCCGTAAGCAGGGGCACCAGCACCAAAGCACCGAAAGCGACAAACAGCATCTGGGCTCCTACGATACTGTCTTGAATTCGAAAGCTGTAATCAGCGCCGGAGTTGGTCATAGTTCCTCCTATACTTGATGTTGGTCGCCCAAGGTAAATCTTGCACCGGCAGCCTGGTCTCATATAAATAAGGACCGGAAACACCCGGCACAGGGACCACCCTGGGCCGAACCGTCGCAATTGGCATTGGTCTATAGTTTGAAAGTAAAATTGTGTCAAGCCGTTTCCCCTATATGTAGTGCTTGCACGGCTTGTTGGCCCTAGATATCCAATAAACCGCCATAAATTATCCATCAAAGGGGCCGCTTGGATTAGCGCTTTCACTGCCGGGTAGCAGGCCTGGTAGAGCAAGCGTTTAACAGGTAAAACCAGATTGAAAGGAGAAAATCATGCCCATCACTTCGGTGCGCTGGCTGGAAGGAAAAACTTTTGTTGGAACCGATTCACGCAACCATTCGGTCGTTTTGTCGGGTGACGATCAGCCCCGGGGCGTCAGCCCCTCGGAAATGCTGCTGGTTGCACTTTCGGCCTGCACGGCCTATGACGTTGTCGAAATCCTGGCGAAAAAGCGGATCAAGCTCCAAAGTCTCGAAGTTGTGGCCGACGGCAAAAGAGACGATCAGCCTCCCTGGCCCTACCGTTCCATTCATCTGACCTATCGCCTGAAGGGCGACGGCCTTACAGATAAGGCCGTCTCCCAGGCCATCGAATTGTCCGAACAAAAGTACTGTTCGGTGGCTGCCACCGTACGGGCCGTGGCTGAAATCACCACCTCTTACAGGATTTTAACG
>JALVRI010000169.1 GCA_027031325.1 Desulfobacteraceae bacterium | reverse complement strand
ACTTGTCTTGTGGTCTTACAGTATAGGGTAATAAAGGTCAATGAATTCAATAATATTTTGAAATTTCAAGATGAAACTTTTATTATACCTGATTGCGGCAACATTGCTGGCCCTGGCGCAAACAGCCCTGGCCGCCGATCCTTGTCCCCCGCAAAGCCATTTGCTCGAGCCCCAAGGAAAAGGCACGGTAGACTGGACTTATTATGCGGTCACAGTTCCCTTGCCGCCCGGCCCCGGCCTCCAAAACGATCCGTTGGCCAGGCAAGAGGTGACCCCGGCTGACACGGCCTGCCGGGGGGCCATTTCAAATCTGCTGGAGATCATTTCCGGCCTCCGGCTTGACGCCGGCCACCTCGTCAGGGACCGGATTGCAGCCGACCCATTGATAAAGGCCCAGCTTGAAGAGATCGTCACTACCGCCGCCCGGCTGGTTTCAAACCCCGCCGAAGCACTCCGTTTCAGGTTGAAGGGAGCTTTTCTGCAGTTGATCCTTCCTGAGGAGATCAAGCAACTTGCCGAAATCCAGACCGTCGCCCCGCCCGGCACCGGCGACTCAAAAACAAGCGATCCACAACCTTTCTCGGGCGTGGTGATAGACGCCCTGGCGATCGACACCGCGCCCGCGCTGGTCCCCACGGTCGTCGATGAAAACGGCCGCCAGGTATACGGACCGCCTTTTGTAAGTCGCGAGTTTGCAGTCCAGTATGGATGTGGAATCTACGCCCCCTGCATGAACGAAACCGTAAAGCAGAGGGTCGGGCAACGCCCCCTGGTAATAAGGGCGCTCAGGGCCGTCGGACCCAGCAGGTCAACCCTGGTGATAAGTAACGGGGATGCCTCCAGCTTGCGAAGTGCATCTTCCCATCTGTCGTTATTGAGACAGGCCAAAGTTGCAATCCTGGTCCGAGAATCACAACCCAGGCAGATTGAAGGCAAACCATGAGAATAGTTTTGAGCAAACCACTGGAGCTTTTCCTGCTTTTGACAATCCTGCTGGCCGGATGTGGACCGGAGACCATCGTTTTACGTTCCGGACTGGATACCCCGGCCCAGCACGTTGCCAATGGTAACCGTTTTTTGAAAAACGGGAAAATGGGAGCCGCCTTGAGGGAATTTATCCGCGCCCGCGCACTGAACCCTGAATATGGTCCGGCCTATGTGGGTCTTGGAATCATCAAGGGCCGGCAGGGCGACATCGAGGGCGGCCTGAAACTGATGGAAAAGGCCGAAAAGCTGGCTGAAAACAAGTCCGAAATGGAAATGGTCGATCAGGGCTTCTGTACCCTCTATCGGCTCCAGCGGCAAAAAAAGCGGCTTCCCTGAAACGGCCGGGCAAGTCTGCAGCCCAGGGTTCGATATTGTTCCCGAGCGGCCCGGTGCATACCTCGCCAATTCCCGGCCTCGGCGATTTCCAGCTTCCAAACAGCACCCCGGGCGACATCCAGGCTGCCGTAATCAGTAACGGTAATGATCCGGCTTGAAGGGTCCTTCCACAGGTACGCCAAGATAGGCCGCCTGTTTGGGGGTCAAGCGCTCCAATTTCACCCCCAGCCTTGCAAGGTGCAGCCGGGCTACTTCTTCGTCGAGTTTTTTGGGCAGGGTATAGACCCGCTTCTGGTGCGGCTTGGTGGCCAACTCGATTTGGGCCAGGCACTGGTTGGTAAAACTGTTGCTCATCACGAAACTGGGATGGCCGGTGGCACACCCCAAATTGACCAGCCGACCTTCGGCCAGCACGATGATGCTGCGTCCTGATCTCAGGGTCCACTTGTCCACCTGGGGCTTGATAGTCTCTTTTCTACAACCGGCGGTGGTCTCCAGGTAGCGCATCTCAATCTCGCTGTCAAAATGCCCTATATTGCAGATAATGGCCTCGTCTTTCATCTGCTCCATGTGCCGGCCGGTAATAACATCACAGCATCCCGTGGCAGTCACGAAAATATCGCCGACCGGAGCCGCCTCGTCCATGGTCACCACCTGGAATCCTTCCATGGCCGCCTGGAGGGCGCAAATGGGATCGATTTCGGTGATCAGCACCCTGGCCCCGTAGCCACGCATGGACTGGGCGCATCCTTTGCCCACGTCGCCATAGCCGCAAACCACAACGATCTTGCCGGCCACCATCACGTCGGTGGCACGCTTGATACCATCGGCCAGTGATTCGCGGCAGCCGTAAAGATTGTCGAACTTTGACTTTGTAACCGAATCATTGACGTTGTAAGCGGGAAACAGCAACCGTCCGTTTTTCTCCAGTTGATAAAGACGATGCACTCCCGTTGTGGTTTCTTCCGAAACCCCCCGCACCTTGGCGGCCGCCTGTGTCCAGAAGACCGGATCTTGCTTTGAGGTCAGCCTCAAGCGATCCATCAGACAGCGCATGTCTTCGCTTTCGTAATCTCTTTCCAGGAGGGAAGGATCTTTTTCCACCGCCACCGCCTGGTGGATGAAAAGGGTTGCGTCTCCACCGTCGTCAACGATGAGGTCCGGCCCGCTGCCGTCAGGCCAGACCAGGGCCTGTTCGGTACACCACCAATATTCGGCCAGGGTTTCTCCCTTCCAGGCAAAAACCGCCGCCGATCCCTTTTCAGCAATGGCCGCCGCGGCATGATCCTGGGTTGAAAAAATATTGCACGAAGCCCAGCGGATATCGGCGCCAAGTTCCCTCAAGGTATCGATCAGCATGGCGGTCTGGATGGTCATGTGGAGACTGCCGCTGACCCGCATGCCTGCCAGGGGTTTTTGGGGGCCGTATTTTTCGCGTACCGCCATGAGGCCGGGCATCTCGTTTTCGGCAAGCCGCATTTCCTTCAGGCCCAGGTCGGCCAGGGAAATATCGGCCACCTTGTACGGCAAATTGGGGTCACGTTCAGCCGGACCGCCAACCTCCTCTATGTTTGCAGCAGCTTTCATCGGGTATTTCCTCCTGTTGCTTTTTCTTTTTTTCAGCTTCAGCAAAAAATCTAGCGCCCTTACCGGCCTTTGGGACGGCAGGGGCCCCCCATTTTCAGCAGGGCCTGCTTGAAACGGCCCGCAAACTGGAAATCGGCACTGCCTTCCAAGTCTTTAGCAGCCTGCCAATCAAACCCGGGCCAGCAAAGGATCAAAGACCTGCTTTTTCGCGGATCAAATCCGCCATGTTTGTCTTTTCCCAGGTGAATTCGGGCTCGGGCCGGCCGAAGTGACCATAGGCGGATGTCTTGCGATATATCGGGCGCAGTAAATCTAGATATTCGATAATGGCGGCCGGACGCAGATCCCACACCTGCCTGACTATCTCTTCCACCCGGTCCTTGGGAATCTTGCCGGTCCACATCAAGTCCACCATCACCGAAACCGGTTCCGCCACCCCGATGGCATAGGCCAGTTGCACTTCACACTTACGGGCCAGGCCGGCGGCGACAATGTTCTTGGCAATATGGCGGGCCATGTAGGAAGCACTGCGGTCGACCTTGGACGGGTCCTTGCCGGAAAAACAACCTCCTCCATGGCTGCCCTGCCCGCCGTAAGTGTCCACGATAATCTTGCGGCCGGTCAGGCCGCAGTCTCCCATGGGGCCTCCAACGACGAAACGGCCGGTGGGATTGATGAAATAGCGTGTATCTCCGTCGATCATCTCGGCCGGAATGACCTTTTTGATCACCTCCTCGATGACCGCCTCCCGCAGTTCCTCATAGGTCACGTCCGGCTTGTGCTGGGCGGAGACCACGATGGTATCGACTCGCCTGGGTTGCCCGGATTCATACTCTATCGTCACCTGGCTCTTGCCGTCGGGCCGCAAAAAGTCTAGAGCCCCGTTTTTGCGGACCTTGGCCAGCCGGCGGGTCAGCTTGTGGGCATACATGATCGGCATGGGCATCAGCTCGGCTGTCTCATCGGTGGCGAAACCGAACATCAGGCCCTGGTCACCGGCACCCTGGTCTTTGAACAGGCCCTGGCCCTGGTTGACGCCCTGGGCGATATCGGGTGACTGGTGGTCGATGCTCGTAACAACCGAGCAGGTCCGCCAGTCAAAGCCCATCTGGGAAGAAGAATAACCGATCTCACGGATGGTGTTGCGCACTATCTCGGGCATGTCAACGTAACACTCGGTTGTAATTTCGCCTGCAATGAAGGCCAACCCCGTGGTGACCATGGTTTCACAGGCCACCCGGCAATTAGGGTCCTTGGCGATAATGGCATCCAAGATGGAATCGGATATGGCGTCGGCCACCTTGTCGGGATGACCCTCGGTTACCGATTCGGAAGTAAACAAGAATTTTTCTTTGCTCATTTGTTTTTGCTCCTGGTAGATATTGAATTGGTTAATCCGGCCTGCGTCTTTGCAGCCGGCAAAAATCACTGCATGAACAGCCACCAGCTTATGTAAGTATCAACTATCTAAACTCAATACCACCGTTTCAAAGCAAATACAACTTTTGATCTCGGCCTTTTCTTGTCACACCCGCCCGGTTCGGCGGGGCCCGGCCTTCATTTTCGGCAAAATTCACCGGGTCTGAAAACTCTTTACTTTCCGAATCCTGATCATTTGCTCATAACCCCACCATCTGCTTGACACCATTTGAGCAACTCTGTTATGTGTGCAACTTGCTTCAATATCGACAATTAAAAATCAATCGCTCTGACAATTTACCCTTACCTGCGGGAATACGGACCAAATGGTTTTCGAATACGACAAGAACCGCCCCTGGGCCGAAAGTCTCACCCTGGTTTTACAATTGGGCCTTACGATGGCAGGTTGCATCGCATTTTGTTTCCTGATCGGACGGCTGCTGGATCGATGGCTGGGCACAGGGGGTATTTTCATAGCCGTATTTACCGTGCTGGGTGTAATTGGGGGAGCCGTTACGGCTTATCGCCAGATCAAGGAAACCCTGGCGGACAAAAACTCCGGCCCCTGATCAGGATTTGTTGGGAAATCTGCGCGGTGAAAAATACTTTGTATATAACCTGCACCAACACGATGGCCCTGGCGACGGTGGTGGCATTGGTTTGCAACTGGGCCGTTTCGCCGACCTGTGCCATGGGATTGGTGCTGGGCGCTGTCTTCAGTTGCCTCAATTTTATCCTTATTCCGGTCGGCTGGCGTTTTGGAGAGGCCGCCGAACGCAAACGGGCCAGCGTAATTTCACTTGCAAGCATCATTTTTCGATACATGCTATTGAGCCTGCCCCTGATCCTGGCCGCCAAATCGTCATCAATCAGTTTTTGGTCTGCTGCCGCCGGAATAATGGCCGTCCAGATTTACCTCGTGGCCGACAGTATTGCAGGTCGCCTCATTCCGGCCATGGGCGGTCAAACCAGGAAAGGGGAATCTGTTAAATGAACGATCTTGGCAGAATCCATCAACTGGTTGTTTCAGCAGGTGGCTTGAAACTGACCTTCAATCTCGAGGCCATCTGCATGACCTTGATCGTGGTGGCCATTTTGCTGGCTTTCGCCGTCCTTGCCACCCGCAAGCGTGATTTTCTGCCCCGCCCCTTCCAGGTGCTGGGAGAACTTTTCGTCACCCAGTTCTACCAGTTGACCGAAGACGCCCTGGACAGGGAAATGGCCGCCAAGTACGCCCCCATGATCTGTACCCTTTTCATGTTCATGCTGATTTCAAACTGGCTGGGCATAATCCCCCACCTGGAAGAACCGACCAAGGACCTGAACACGCCGCTCGGCCTGGGAATAATGGGCTTTTGTATCGCCCATTGGGCGGGAATCAAAACCAAGGGTTTCAAGAATTACATCACGGAGTACTTTCAACCCATATTCTTCATGATGCCCCTCAATGTCATCGGCGAGCTGGCCAAAATAGTTTCGATATCGTTCCGTCTCTTCGGCAACATAATGGGTGGATCGATTATAATCCTGGTGGTATCGCACCTGTGCTACAGTCTTGTGCTGCCCCCTTTTCTGAATGCTTTTTTCGGGTTGTTCGTGGGAACCATCCAGGCGTTTGTTTTTACCATGCTGACGGTTGTTTACATCTCGGTGCAAGTAAAATAGGGAGACCACATTGGACCTGCTTGCCTCTGGACAAATGGCTGCTTTTTTCAGCTCGGGTATCTGCATCGGGCTGGGTGCCATCGGTGCCGCCATCGGTGAAGGTTATACCGCCGCCATAGCCAACCAGGCCGTATCACGCACCCCTGAACGCTCGGGCGACATCCTCAAAAACATGCTGGTCGGCCAGGCCGTTGCCGAATCGGCCTCCATTTTCGCCCTGGTAATCGCCATCCTGCTCCTTTTCATGGATCTTTCCGACGGCG
>JALVRI010000168.1 GCA_027031325.1 Desulfobacteraceae bacterium | reverse complement strand
GGGCGCAGCCGGTTGTGCGGGGTAACTTTCATACCCGGTTTGGAAGAGGATTTGCTGACATGGCGACCGAATACGAACGGATAGACTTTGACGTGGTGATCGTGGGCGGTGGGCCGGCCGGCCTGGCCGCGGCCATTTCCCTGATGCAGAAGGCCCGGGAAGCCGGGCGGGAGCTTGAAGTCGCCCTGATCGACAAGGGGGCCGAAATCGGGTCCCATGCGGTCAGTGGGGCCATCCTCAACCCGCGGGCCCTGGAAGAGATGATCCCCGGCGCCATCGACAAAGGTTGCCCGGTCGATGACCAGGTCCGGGGCGATGCCCTTTACTACCTCCTGGACGGCAAGGCCTTTCAGATCCCGATCGTTCCCCGTTATCTGCACAATTCAGGTTTTTATATCATCAGCCTGGCCAAGTTCACCCGCTGGCTGGGACAACAGGCCGAAGAGCTGGGAGTGAATATCTTCCCAGGATTTGCCGGCACCCAAGTCCTCTATGCCCAGGACGGCAGGACGGTTACCGGGGTTCGGACAGGAGACAAGGGCCTGGACAAGGACGGCCGGCCCAAACCCAACTTTGAACCCGGCATAGACTTGGGTGCCAAGGTAACCATTTTCGCAGAGGGAGCCCGCGGCAGCCTGGTAAAGGAACTGGCCGACCGCCTGGACCTGTATGCCGGCAAGTTTCCGCCGGTATACGAAACCGGGATCAAGGAGGTCATCGGGTTCGAGTCACCCGTTTCGTTTTTCAACTCCAAGCCCTTCAACGTTGTGCACTTTATGGGATACCCCCTGGGATGGAACCTGTCAGGGGGAGGATTCTGTTACCGGATGGACCAACGCCATCTTGCCATCGGTTACCTGACGGCCCTGAGCTACGACGATCCCTTCCTTGATCCTTACGAGATGTTCATCAGGTTCAAGCGCCATCCTTTTGTGGCCGCGATTCTGGAAGGCGGCAAGGTGGTGGAGCAGGGAGCCCGGACAGTCAGTACCGGCGGCCTGTATACTTTCCCGCGTCTGGCCCTCGACGGAGCCCTCCTGGTGGGTGGGTGTGCCTCCATGCACAATACCCCGGCCCTCAAGGGTATTCATGTCGCCATGAAGTCGGCCATGGTTGCTGCCGAAGCCGTTTTCGGCGCCCTGGAAGCCGAGGATTACAGTTCCGGCAGTCTGGAAAAATACCCGAGGCTTCTGGAAAAATCATGGGCCATGGAAGAAATCCGCGAAGGACGCAATTTTGCCCAGGCCCTGGCCAAGAAAGGACCGGCAAAGCTGATTCACCTGGGCCTGCAGTACCTTACCAAGGGAAAGGGTATCCAAGATCCCATGCCGTTGAAGGAAGACAGCCGGAGCCTCAAACCGGCAGGAAGCCGAATGCCTTCCGGGCTGAGCGCAGAAATCTACGATGGCAAGCTGGTGGTGGACAAGCTGACCGGGGTTTTCCTGTCGAAGACCATGCACCGTGAAGACGAACCCTGCCACCTGGTAATCCATGACCATGATATTTGTGTCCAAAAGTGCTATCCTACCTACCATTGCCCCTGCACCCGCTTCTGTCCCGGAAACGTCTACGAACTGGAAATGGACCAGGCCGGCCGGCCGCGTATCAAGCTCAATCCTTCAAACTGTTTCCACTGCAAGACCTGCGATATCAAGGATCCATACGCAAACATCACCTGGACCTGCCCGGAAGGCGGGGAGGGGCCGGGATACACCCTGGTTTAAACCCGGGTTAAATACTTGGGGGCCGCTTTAAAGGCGGCCTTTCTTGATGATGGCCACCAGCAGCCAGATGCCCATGACGGCGGCTGCCAGGAAACCGATGATTCCGATCAGCGATATCCCGTAGAAAAGGGGTGGGGTCTTGGAAATCACTATCAGGGCCGAGCCGATTATCAGGGCGGCGATGATGATGGCAAAGGCTATCCGGTTGCTGATCTGGTCATGGGTGGCCAGCATAGTCTCCATGTCCTTGAGTACCAGGG
>JALVRI010000167.1 GCA_027031325.1 Desulfobacteraceae bacterium | reverse complement strand
TAGGCCGCTGCCGCCGCAGTTCCCGTGCCATGGCAATCGATTACCGAGGCTATCAGGCCCCCATAGACATAGCCGGGCACGGCGGTATGGTATGGCCGGGGTTCAAACCGGCAGACGGCCTTTTCGCCGTCCCAATAGCTCTTGATCTGCAGGCCGTGTTCGTTGAGCCTTCCACACCCGTAACAATGACTGGAATGATCGCGGTATTGATCCTGAATGGCGATTTGACTCGACATCCGGCGACTCCTTTTTTGCTGATCTGAATTTTGAACCGGCCCGCTTTCCGACCTTACCGGAAAGTTACAACGGGATTGCAGCTTCCCAACTCGAGGAAAGAATCAGTTGCCGCATATTTGTTCGCGGCTGATGAACGGCAGCCTATCCACCAGGGAGACGATCTCCGGCTCATCATCCAACCAGTGCCGCAGGCTCCCCAGCAGGCTGGCGGCATAAGGGCTGCTCGATCCATCGGCGAGGCTATAATTTACCCACTGGCCATCCTTGGAAAAGGTTATCAAGCCGGCCTCTTCCAGGATCCTGAGGTGCTTGCTCACCGTTGATTGGGCCAGACCGAGGGCCTCCCTGATTTCGCAAACACAGAGAACCCGGTGCTGGAGCAACTTGATAATCTTGACCCGGTTGGGATCGGACAGGGCCTTCATGATCTTGATGAAATCGCGCATGCCGCCTCCCTGGATAATTGAACCGAATATATTGAACAATAAAGGAGTTGTCAAAATGTTTGGGCTGCTCAACGTCAGCCTGGATGCCCGATTTTAAACCTATCCCTTTTCAGGGTCACAAACCATGCTTATTATGATAACACGTGATTGAAACGTTTCGCGTTCGGCGGAGCAACGAACCAAAAGTCGGCTGCAGCGGGTAAAATGAGCAAGTTTCAAAAATGGAAACATTATCCGGGCCGACGAGAAACTTTTTTTCCAAACAAGAAAGGATCAAGCCATGGCCCCCACATATCATTGTCAACAATGTGGCAACGAGGTAAAAACAGACAACCATGAAGCCCCGGTTTGTTGTCAAAAACCGATGACGAGGGTGGATCACATGGATTATTGCACAACTACCTCCACCGCGGAACACAGTCGTTTCGACGACCCGACAGAACCCTGTGATGACGGCCGGAGAGGTTGATCCGACTTCGCTTCCGGGAATCGGGACCATCTGACCAAGGAGATCGGGAGTGAAAAACTCGTCTGCAAGCGGAGCCATGATCCTGGGGGCCTTTATCTGCGCGGGACTCACCATCGCGGCCTACCTGATGGCAGGAGGCCTTGCCCGGATAAGGGTTCCGGTGCGCACCGTAACTGTGAAAGGCCTTGCCGAGCGCGAGGTTTCCGCCAACCGCGTAATCTGGCCCATAACGATCGTCCGGACCGACAACAAGTTGACCAACCTTTACCGGGGTATGGAAAAAGACCTGGGGCAGGTAACCGCCTTTCTCAAGGAAAACGGTTTCGGCGGAAAGGAAATCACGGTTTCGGCGCCCGTGATCGTGGACAAGCAGGCCCAAGGATACGGTGATACATCGAAACTTAAATTTCGCTACTTTGCCCGCAGCTCGGTCACCGTCTTTTCCAACAAGGTGGAAGCGGTTCGAAATACCATGAAAAAACTCGTGAAGCTGGGCAAGGCCGGGATCGTGTTCGGAGGGGACCAATACGAAAACCGGGCCGAGTTCGTATTCAGCGAGCTGAACGCCATCAAGCCCGAAATGATCCAGGAAGCCATTGCCAACGCCAGCAAGGTTGCCGAAAAGTTCGCCCGTCACACCAATAGCCGTCTGGGACGGATAAAGCGGGCCAACCAGGGACTTTTCACCATTACCAACCGTGACCGCAATACAACCTGGATCAAAAAGGTCCGGGTGGTTACCACCATCACTTACGAGCTTGAGGATTGAAGACCTTGCTCAGCCTTCCTTGCCCGCCGGCAGAACCAGGTTCAGCACAACACCGGTGATGCC
>JALVRI010000166.1 GCA_027031325.1 Desulfobacteraceae bacterium | reverse complement strand
AAGAAATGGTCGCCAAGTTGAAAAAGACCGGTCGTTTCGTGCCGACTGGTAATGAAACGGTTAAAGACAAGATGACCGGCCTTACCTGGTGCCTGTTGGATTCTTTTCAGGAACTGGAAGGATGCCTCACATATAAAGAGGCCCTCAAATATGTGAAAGGACTCAGTGCCGGCGGTTATACCGATTGGCGCCTTCCAAGTGCCGGCGAGCTGGCTGCCATCTACAAGCAAGCCCCCTTTTTTCCCCCTAGCGGAGCTGAATGGTATTGGTCATCCGAAGCTTACATCAAAGGTTACTATTCGGTGGCCAACATCGTGACCGCCAAGCAGGAAACGGTGTTCGAGAGGCTTTTCAAGCGTCAGGACCAGTGCGGAGCTGTGCGGGCTGTCCGCCCCTGAGCCATGTCCAGTTTATTATCGAACCCGGATTTTGCAGCTGGCGAGTTTGCCGATTGAACTTCACCTTTTGGGTGAAGGTACGCTCGGAAAAATTACATGCTAACTATCAGATAATTCAATGAAATTATTTATTGTAGGCATTTGAAGTGCATAATCCGGGTTGAATATTGCGGCGGAAACGGCTATAGCAAGATCAATTCGTTGGCAGGCTCACAAACAGGGAGGAAGGATGAAGACTACACGTGTTTTGATCGTCGCCGTTTTGATCACGCTCTTTGTTGCCGGGAGCATCGGGCCGGCATCGGCCGAGGGAGAAGAAATGGTCGTTCCCCTGGGAAGCTTTTCCATCAACCCTCCGTCAGAGGGCCAGCGTAGTGCCGTGCAGTTTCCCCACTCGCTGCATTTCGATTATGCCTGTAAGCAGTGCCACCATAAATGGAAGGGCGATGAACCGATTGTCGGCTGCATGACCCAGGGATGTCATGACCTGGCGCAATTACCCAAAAAAGAAGCCGCTGAAAAAGCAGACCCCTCTTTGAAAGCGCGTTATTTTAAAAACGCTTTTCACAAACAATGCATAGGATGCCACCGTAAGATCAAGCTGGAAAACAAAAAGCTCGAGATGACCAAGGCAGGCCTTGAAGGCCGCCTGCCGGCCCCGGGACCCACCGGTTGTAATGGCTGCCATTTGCCGGAATAGAATTCAGCCCGGATTATGCACTTCAAATGCCTACAAAATAATTTCATTGAATTATTGCATGGTTGGCATCTTTGGTTGAAACGGATTTCACTTTCCCAGGTGGCGGAATCGTCTTTCTTGAAGGAGGCATGCTCCGACCCGGGCGCTTTTTCAAGGTTGGGGGCCGTTTTGCAGTCAGTTAAGGATGGTTACGATGGCATTGTAGACCAGAGGCAGGAAGAGTGCCGGTAACATGTTGCCAATCTTGAAGTTCTGGATCCGAAGGAGGTTGAAGCCTATGGCCGTTATGAGCAGCCCCCCAACGGAAGTCACCTGGGTTACAACCTCCGGTGTCATTACGGTTTTCAGGTAACCGGCCCCCAGGGTTATGGTGCCTTGATACAAAAATACGCTCAGGGCCGAAAACATGACCCCTATTCCCAGGCTGGCGCTGAAAATGACAGCCGTGACACCGTCCAGGATTGATTTGGCGAACAAGGTTTGATGATTTCCGGCAAGGCCGCTTTCCAGGGAACCTACGATGGCCATTGCTCCCACACAATAGACAAGGCTCGCGGTTACAAACCCCTGGGTAAGCCCCTTGCCGTTTTTTGCCATCCGGCCCTCGATCAGCCTGCCCATCTTTTCCAGCCGGGACTCGATATTGAGCAGTTCCCCGATGAAGCTGCCGGCCACCAGGCAGATTATGACCGGCAGCAGGTTTTCGGCCTTGAAAGCCGCTTTCAGACCTATGAGGATCACAGCAAGGCCGATGGCACTCATGATGATCCGGCTGTAGCGGTCCTCGAGCCCTCCCCGCAAACACAAGCCGATGCCGGCCCCGACGATTATGGCCAGGCAATTTACTATCGTTCCAAGCACGTCTGATCTCCTTTGCCGGGCTCAGGAATGAACCCGGATTATGCACTTCAAATGCCTGAAAGAAGCAATTTCATTGAATTGTTAAGTAGTTGACATGTATTTGTCCCTGCCTAAGCCTTCACCCGAAAGGTGAAGTTCAATCGGTGAAAGTCTTCAAGCATTTGAAGCCGCAAGGGGCTTGTGATTTTACCGAATCTGCTTCGTTGTCGGGCAGTTGAAGTACTGGAGTAGGTCTGCCTGCCCTCGGCCTCGCATCTTGGCAAACTGGCCAGCTGCAAAATCCGGGTTGAAAACGATGGATGTGAATGACGGCTGATACCGCTTGCCGCTGCCGCACCATCAAGCCATTGCCATCGGCTGCACAATTTGGCTGACAAACGGCCAAATGCCTGCAAAATCAGCTGAGGGTAATGCCCTTTTCGAAAATTTCGAAAGCCGTATGAAGGGTTTGTTTCAAATAATCTTTCCGGTGATCGATGATTTTTTTACTTGCCTCCCAAAGGACCACCCCCGAGAAGAGGGACCAGAAGATATCGGCCAGGGCATTGGGATGGCGGTCGATATAATCCCCGTTGGCGATACCTTCCTTGAAAATCTCGGCTATGGCTCCGATCGACTTGCGCGACAAGTCCTTGATTTCAGATAAGAGCTCCGGCGAAAGGTTTTTAAGGGTTTCGCTGGATTGGAGATGGAACATGTTGATGATGGTCAGGGGGTCGAAGTCATAAACATCGTACATGGCTTCGATCAGAGCCTTGACCTTTGCCCGGGGAGCCAGGTCGGTTTCTTTGTGGACGTGGGTTACCCGGATGTAAAGATATTGAAGAATACGGAGCGAAAGCGAGGCATATAGTTCTTCTTTGTTCTTGAAATAAAGGTATAATGTGCCCGGGCTCAACTCGGCTTCGGTGGCGATATCCTCCATGGTGGCCTTGTTGAAACCTTTTTCTGAAAATACCCGTTTGGCGGCCACGATTATCTGTTGGCGCCGCCGTTCTTTTTCACGTTCTTTGCGCTCACGAATACCCATTTGTTCAACCCTGAATTAAATTTAGTTTAGGAAACGCGCCTATAATTAATTTGGCTGATTTAGTCAAGAAAAATCAACCTGAAAGCAGAGGGTGGAGACATTACGGGGGCTTGGACGCAGCTTGCCGATTGTCCAATGCCCGGGCAGGAGCAAGACTAAAATAGCATATATTGGCCCAATGTCAATCAATTGCCCAAGCAGCTTGCGGTGCCGGTTTGACTGCCCGGGGTGGTTGCGTAAAACCCCGGGCTTCCCAAAGGCAGCCTGCCCCTTGCAGCGGGTCTGTCAAATGGACCGGCCCTCGGGCGTTTTTACGGTTGCAAACCCGGGACGCAAGCCCCGGGAACCGCTATTCAGGGTTCTGCTTGCCCTGGTAATTCATTTTGTGAAAAGATATGATCCCTAGGAGAGTATCGGAAGTATTGGTGCCGAAGATGAACCTTCCGGGCCGGTTTCCCCTTATGAGGATTTGGGCCTGGAGAAGATAAGGGGGAATTTGAGATGGAGGAGGCGTTGAAGGAAAGTTCCAAGAGGCTCCAGGACAAGATCAGGACGCTCGGCTTCCGGATTGAGGTCAAGCAGATGACAAAATCCACCCGGACGGCGGTTCAAGCGGCCGAAGCCTTGGGGTGCGCCACGGCCCAGATCGTAAAATCGCTCCTTTTCAGGGGCAAGCGCAGCGGCCGGCCTTACCTGGCCCTGGTAAGCGGTTCCAACCGGGTCGATTTGCAGCGCCTGGAAAAGATTGTGGGAGAGCCGGTCAAGATGGCGGATCCTGAGTTTGTCCGCCGGGTGACCGGTTTTGCCATTGGAGGTGTGCCCCCGGCCGGGCACAGGCAGAGCGTTCCCACTTTCATCGATGAGGACCTTCTCCAGCACCGGATCCTCTGGGCCGCCGCCGGTACCCCCGACTCCATGTTCGCCATAGGGGCCCCCGACCTGATTTCCCTTACCGGGGGGCAGACGGTCGAATTGAAATCATGATCCGGGATGATGGCTGTAAGCGACCGCGGCGTCCGTCTTAGCCGAGATAGACGGTGAGGGTGTCCTGGCGCGGGTTTACGTGCTGGATGGTTACCTGGACAAGGTCTTCGGGCCTCAACTCCAGACCGCTGCTCGTGGCCAGGCCGCATTCGACAAGGTACTCGGTCAAAAGGATAGTATGGCCGTTGCGCCGTTTCGACAGCACCAGCGCTTCTTCTTTGGCGCCGGTACGTTGTTGGAGAAATTTCAACAACCAGTAACGATGGCGCCTGTACTGGAGCTGGGCTACCTGGGACATGGGTACTTCCAGGCGCTGAATGATTTCATCTATCTGAGCCTCGTCGTAGGGTTGGTCCAGGTTCAGCATGGCCCGGAGCTGGCGCTGGGTCACCAGGTCCGTGTACTTGCGGATGGGTGAAGTGGCGGTGACATAGGCGTCGACGCCCAGGCCCACGTGAGGCTCGGGCCGGCTGGAAAGCAGAAAGCGGTTGAGGGACTTGCGCTGCATCCAGTTTTGGAACAGGGTCCCCTGGTCTCCCTGGTAGAGGCGTTTGCGCGGTTCTGACTGGGATCGAAAGATGGCCGGCAGGCCGCCGGCGGCCAAAGCCTGGGCCGCCAGGGCGTTGGCCATGATCATTATCTCGGCTACCAGCATCCGGGCCGGGCTTTCGCGGTCCACCCTGGTTACAACCGGTTGGCCGCCTGGATCGAGGTGGATACTGATTTCCGGCAGGGTAATCTGGACTGCTCCCCGGGCGAGCCTCTGCCGGCGGTACTTTCTGGCTATGGAATACAGTACGGCCATTTCGGGATCATTTGCGACCAGCTCATCGGCCTCCTGGTAGGTGAGCTGGCGGCCGACCCTGACAATGCTGGCCACGATGCGGCATCCGGTGATTTCCCCCGTCTCGGTCACCGATATCAAAGAGCTTATGGCAGGACGTATGCAGCCCTGTTTCAGGCTGCACAGATCTTCCGACAGTCCCGGCGGGAGCATGGGGATCTTGGCATCGGGCATGTAGATCGAACTTGCTCTTTCCATGGCCTGGCGATCGACAGGATCATCAGGCCTTATATAATGGGCGACATCGGTGATATGAACCCCCACCAGGTAATGATCGCCTTCCTTGACTATGCTGATGGCATCGTCGAAGTCGGTGGTGGTTTGGCCGTCGATGGTCACCAGGGGCAGATCGGTCAGGTCCTGGCGATGGCTCCAATCCTGTCGCCCGGCAGTCGCAGACAGGGCCTCGATCCTGCTTGCGACCTGGTCCGGAAATTCAATCGGGGTTTGGAAACGATACAGTTCCAGGTTCTCGTCGCTTTCCCAATGCCCGATGGCCACCAGGAAGTCGAAAATGGTGTCAGGGCTCCTGGCGCCCGCGTTTTTCAGGATCTGGCGGCCCAACTCGTGTTGTGAACTTTGCTTGTCGTGAAGGTAATAATCGGCCAGGATGGAAATCAGCGCTTCGGCCTTTTCAGGCCGAGGGACTTTCTTTCCGCTCAGCACGGCCCGTATCCATTTTCCTCCTTGTTCGATCAAGGCGGCCTTGCGGGCGGCTTCGCGGCGTTGTTTGGCAAGCCGTTCATATTGCTCGGGAGAATAAGGGAAGAACTTGTCGGTTGCAAACCGGAAATAGTGGCGGTTGGCAAAAAAAGCCCTGATTACGGCCGATTGTTGGTCGTCACCCGCATTGTTCGGAAAACAGAGAGCTGTCATCGTTTTAAGGTCGATCCATTCCTGTTCCGCGTTAAGGACTTCCCAGAGTTCTTCTACAGCGACGCGGTCGGACAGTTCCCGGCGACGTGCGGCGATATTTTTCAGCTCTTTGATCAGTTTTTCCCTGGCCAGGGAAATATCGAGGCGCAGCGAAGATATGTGGCCTAATCTTCCGGCAGGCAGTTTGACTTCGCGGTTGTTTTCAGTCAGCAACCTGAGGCGTGTTTTCCTGATTTCCAGGATGACGGCACAAATTATCTTTTGACTGTCAATGAATTCGACTACGTTACCAGGGTTCATGACCGGCTATCATAACAATCCGCCCTTTGAAAGTCAACGTTGATCTGTTTTGTAAAAACTTTTGAAATCAATAGGTTGACCGGATTGCAGGCTGTGTGTATGCTTTGCCGGACCCTGAAAATTTGAAGGCCGAATTGCTGTCATGCCAAAAGAGACCACTGCCGCCCACGACCTTATCAAGCACAAGTTGCGCCGCCGCTGGCACGCCATTGTCGCCGGCATGGCCTCCCTGATCGTGGTCGACTTGCTTCAGCTGGCAATTCCGAGAGTAATAAAGC
>JALVRI010000165.1 GCA_027031325.1 Desulfobacteraceae bacterium | reverse complement strand
CCTTTAAAGATACTTTTTCGCAGCCTTTCTTCAAGTCCGTGCTTAAAGCTTATCCATTGCTCCAACTTTTCGACATTGGTTTCCAAGGCTGAGCCGGACAGGTTCAGCCTGTCTTTCAATTGTTGGAGGTAGTTTTTTTGCAACAGTTTCCTTTGCTCTCGAAGTGAAGCATTGAATTCTTGAAAAGCGATTTCGAGACCATCAAGGTTCAGTTGAAACACTTTACCCGCAACCATGGCCACCTTTAAGCCCTTGTCGTTGATGGGGATCGATCCACTTAAAATCCCAGGTAGATCTGCCACAAATTCAGCGTCCCCGGTATTCAGCCTCGAAAATTCCGTTTCCAACTGGTTTTCCGTGATCAGGTTCTCGCAATATTTATGAACGAGCCCCTTCACTTTGGTTTGGAAAATTTCCAACCGCCGTGCCCTCTTTTCTTCCTCGCTGAGGGTAAGGTGTTTTGTCTTTTCCATCACGAGTTCAAGGGTGCTTTTTATTTCGCCCATCTTATCAATTTCCCGATCGTATTTTTCAGGTAGACCTATCGCCGCCAAGGGTTATGGAACGCAGTCGATCCAGTATCAAGCCATGGAAAGTATCTCCCCCGCTGGACTCAAAACGCCACCCCAAATGGACAGAGCAACGGCTACATATGGCGATGCGCCATTTATAGCCCCTGAACCAGCTGAAATCATCAGTCGCCTCTCCAATTGCCAAGCAACCTTCAGCTTCTGCGAAACACCCTATTTCAAATACTATCCCGTGGGGGTTGGCAAAGGTGTGCCGATGCCCACCGTCGACTGAGATCCGGCTGGATGGCCTGGTTATACCACCACCGCAGTGGATACAAACCAGCCAATGTTCAAGCTCTTCAATCGATGCCGGTTCATGCTCGCTCTGTTTCACTGGCATGGGAGGATGGAGCTTGTTTTCGGGAGGTGATCTCAAAATACATGGCTCGGGCACCTCAGCTTTGCCCCATGCCGATTGGCTTTGATAATATCGGCCATCCGGGTTGGAGCTTCTTGATGCACAACGGTCAATCATTCCGAATTGACCCTTTCTGTTTTGGGAGGCATCCTTACCCCTTTTGCTTACGGCAATGCTCAAGGAATCGGTCATGGTTTTGAAAAAGATCCGGACAAGTTTGTCGGCCTGCTTTCGGGGTAAACCGGGTAACCGCAACGGCTTGGAATCTTTTAATATAGAATATAGAAACAACAAAGCTGAATGTCAAAATCAAATCATTATATAAACCGAATATCCTCTGAATCAACCGTACGGCCTGGGATTTCAGCTTGCTCAACATTCCCGGAGCCAAGTTGAAAAAATAAGGTGGCCCACGCTCTTGTTGCATGCGCTGGACCACCTGTCGGAAAAGGAGGGATGTAAGAAGCAGGCTTCGGCATATAGGTATGCAAAATCATTGCCAGGTTGCCGCGCCAAATTGTTACGCCTTGGTACCTCCGGTTTGTGACGCCTGGAAGGTGTTTGCCCGGCGAAATTCAAAGGGTGAAGCGTCAAGGTTTTGACATGCCTTGTTTCAGGCAATACCGTTCTTTTTCTTCCTGGAAACATGCCTTGAGCTTTATCATGAGGTGTAAAACATAGATCATCATTAAAGCACCGGCTGCAAGTGGCAGATAAAAAAGCATTGGTACCCTCCCCTGCTAGAGAGTTTTAAGCGAACTGGTCTGCTTATTGAAGTTTTCGGCTGCTTGACAAAGTTCTTTAGTCCGCCCTTGCTAAAACAAGCAAAAACACTGCCACTATAATGTTGAACCCGGATTATGCACTTCCAAGGACCCGGAGCGGCGCTGTATGGCCCGGGATGATTGTTGTCATGACTGCGCCATGCCTGGCGCACCAAATCGAGTAGGGTGAGACCGGATCATGAATCCGATCTCATCCCTCTCACAGAACCGCACGTACGGGCCTCGTATACGGCTCCTGTTTATTCTTATCCCCGTCGGATCGGGGGAAGCCGGCCAAACT
>JALVRI010000164.1 GCA_027031325.1 Desulfobacteraceae bacterium | reverse complement strand
GGAAAAGAAAACTGCGGGATATGGCCGCTGCAAATGCCATCCTGGTTGTTGATGAAAACACCAACCAGCTGCCAACGGGAGCACAGGTTCTGCTCAACCTGGTCTGAATTCCCACCAGACCGCCACCAGGCACCAAGGCCGGTATTCTGCTCAAGCCGCCCCCCTCCAATGCCGATAACAAGGCTAGAGGCCCCCAAAATGGGCAGGCACCCTCTATCTTCACATCCATTTATCCAGGCAGGGCGGCCAAATAGCCGCCCTGCCGCTTTTCAGCCTGAGGACCCGGACTTGGCCCATCATCCTTTTCCACACCCTGCCAGAACGCAAGACAGGAGCACCGGCTCCAAGGCCCGTCAAAATATATTTTCCCGTCTGTTCACAGGAAATTTCAGATTGTCCGGGAATGGTCTTGACCCGGGTCAACAACTGGGACTATTCCTTGGATGCAGGAAGCAACCACCCAACATTTTTTAATCCGCCGCAAAGGCATTCTACCCCTAAAAGGACAGGCGATGGACCGCGGACAATTCAGCAGGAAGATAAAAGTAGCCGGAAAAGATTATAGAATCTACAACATCTTTGCCCTGGAGGAAAAGGGGTTGGCCGAAATCGGCCGCCTTCCGTTTTCAATCCGGGTGTTACTGGAAAATCTTTTGCGCCACCTGGATGAAAAGATCGTCAGCCGACATAACCTGGAAGCCCTGGCTTCCTGGCGTAAAAGCTACGAACAGCCGGTTGAAATTCCTTATCACCCCGCCCGGGTTCTGATGCAGGATTTTACGGGTGTGCCGGCCGTGGTCGATCTTGCGGCCATGCGTGACGCCATGGTGAGCCTTGGAGGAGATCCTTCCAAAATCAACCCCTTGGTGCCGGTGGATCTGATAGTCGATCATTCGGTTCAAGTCGATTTTTTCGGAACCGCCTACTGTCTGGAAAAAAACGTGGAGCAGGAGTATGCCCGCAACTTGGAACGCTACCAAGTTCTAAAGTGGGCTCAAAAAAGTTTCACAAACTTCAAGGTGATACCCCCCAACTCCGGTATTTGCCACCAGGTCAACCTGGAGCATCTGGGCAGAGTAATCTGCCTTGGAAACGAAGATGGCCTGCCGTTGGCCTTTCCGGACACCCTGGTCGGCACCGATTCCCACACCCCCATGATAAACGCCATCGGGGTAATGGGTTGGGGTGTCGGCGGGATCGAGGCCGAGGCCGTAATGCTGGGCCAACCATACTACATGGCCATCCCTGAGGTCATTGGGGTCAGGCTAAAAGGTCACCTGCCGCCGGGTGCAACTGCCACCGACCTGGTGCTAAGCATAACCGAGCTGCTGCGCAAGCATTCCGTGGTTGAAAAATTCGTCGAATTTCTCGGCCCCGGCTTAGCGGAACTTTCGATTCCCGACCGGGCCACCATATCCAACATGACTCCTGAGTACGGCGCTACCCTGGGTTTTTTCCCGGTCGATGAAAAAACCCTCGCTTATCTTGCCATGACCGGAAGAGGAGACATGGTGGACCTTGTGCGGCAGTGCACCAGTTCCATGGGGCTGTTCTATCAGCCAGGAGACGAACCCGAGTACACCAAAGTAATCGACTTCGACCTTGGAACGGTAAAACCTTGCCTGGCAGGGCCTTCACGGCCCCAGGACAGGATAGAACTGGCAAACCTGAAAGCGGCCTTTGCGGCATCATTGGGGCAAAAAGGCGTACTCCCGGAACACTTGGGCGGCGGTACCAGGCAGGAGCGTTGCACACCGGTTTCAAACAGAAGCCATGAGGTAGAAATCAACGGTCGTTGCGAAAAGCTTGGCGACGGCAACGTGGTCATTGCCGCCATAACATCCTGCACCAACACTTCAAACCCGGGGGTCCTCGTGGGAGCTGGGCTGATAGCCCAAAAAGCGGTCAAGCTGGGGCTCAATGTCCCGGCATTCGTGAAAACATCCTTTGCTCCAGGCTCCAGGGTAGTGTTGGACTACCTCCAGGATGCGGGCT
>JALVRI010000163.1 GCA_027031325.1 Desulfobacteraceae bacterium | reverse complement strand
GGAAAGCGGGAGAATTAAGATCCACCACGCTCCTTTCCAGCACAAGTGACAATTTGCCCTTGCGTTCTTCAAGGTGCATCAAGGGCGCAATGGGTACTCCCATGGGTTGCCATTGCTCAAACTCTTTTTCAAGATTTTCGATAACGGCCATCTGACCGGTGGCCCCGTTGGCTATGAGACTAAAAACCGTCATTCCCAGGTTGTAGGTGTAGATACAGTCAAAACGGGTCGGGTCCGATCCGCGTCCGTCGTAACCATAGAAATGGGTCTGGGTTTTAAACTTGGGCACCGAGGCTTTGTAAATCTTTACAACAGCGGGCGGAATTTCTGCGCCACTTTCCAGCAGCCCTGCTTCCGAGAGGGTTTGTCCCAGGGTTTTAAGGGAAATTATGGTTTCTTTCACCAGCAGGTATTCCTGGGGATAATTGCGAAAAATCACCGGCCCATAAAGATCCGGGTCGAGTCCGGCCTTATACATGGTCTTTTGGAAATATTGCCTCCGGATACCCAGCTTGTACCTCCCTTTTTCCTTCAGGATGGCAAGATACTCCTTGACCAGTCCCAAAAGGACTTTTTCGGTCGGGACCTGGGAGAACTGGAAATTCCCGTGGCTGTCCCTTTCGGTAAGCAGGCCTTCCTGGAAAAACGGCGGCAAGGCGTTGAAAAGTTCGTCATCCCGGCCATTCCAGATATTGGGCGCCAGGCCGGCCGGTTTGTCGTGCACCAGGCGGCGCAAATAGTCCAGCTTGGCTTCCAGCCGGGAAAAAGCGGTATGAAAATCCTGGTCATGGGTCTGGTTGTAATGGGCGATGATGGTGTTGAGCTTGATGATGAAAACCTGGATCTCGTTTATGAACTCCAGGATTCCTTCCGGTATTACCAGCACCCCGTAATTTTTGCCCACCGCGGCCCGCTCCACTATTGCCTCACAGATTATTCGTGAAAGATGTCTCAGGGTCATACCGTAGGCCGTATAATCGGTGGTGCCTTGCTGTCGGGCCGCCTCCAGCCGTTGCTGATCCACGTAGTCGGCCAGGTCCTCGCCGATCAGGGTCATGTTGGCATGGGTCTGAAGGGCCACCTCCAGGGCCAGGTGACTTGCCACCCGTCCCATGACCTTGCAAATATGCCAATATTTGATATCCGAGCTGCTGTCTGTGCAAAGGTTGCCGATAGCCAGGGAAAAAGCCCGGGCCGCGGTGTGAAAGCCGAAGGACATGGCGCAAAGGACCCTGCCTTCTGCATCCCGCACCTGGATATCGCCATCGATGGTCTTGGGAACACCTATGACCTGGACTCCATCGTCGAACAATTCCTCGGCCAGGAAGGCGGCATTGGTATTTGAGTCGTCCCCTCCCACCACGACCAGGGCATCCAGCCCCATTGCCAGGATGGTCTCCCTCGACAGGGCCATCTTTTCGGCGGTATCAATCTTGGTCCGGCCGGTCTTGATCATGGTGAATCCACCCAAGTTACGGTAGCGATTGACCAACTGTTCGGTTATCTCGATGAACTCTCCTTCGATTATCCCGTCCGGTCCCACCAGGAAGCCGAACAGCTGGTTGGCCGGATTCGCCTTTTTGGCGGCATCGTAAATTCCGGCGATCACATTATGGCCTCCGGGGGCCGGACCTCCGGAAAAGACAACCCCTATCTTGCGCGGTTTGCAAAACGAGGACCGGCCTGCGGCATCGCCATCCTTGACACCGACAACCTTCTGCACTTTATTGGCAATAATCGATGGCAGCTGCCGGCCGGCCTCCGGATCGATATCAAAGCGATATTCATCCACTTGTTCCAAACCGGTCCAGGGCATCTTGAAGGCATCACACAGCTGCGGCAGATAAGCCCGGCGTTCAATGACTTCCTGGTTTTCATCGTCCAATGCCCCGGCGATGATTTCATTATCCAACAATCTTTCGATAGACTTTTCATCCTTACCAGCCATCTCACCCTCCGTGTTCCGGCATGTTCACAAGGCGTTGGGTTAATAACAG
>JALVRI010000162.1:1786-6309 GCA_027031325.1 Desulfobacteraceae bacterium | reverse complement strand
TGGCCACCACCCCCACCAGGGTGCCGTCGATGATTATGGGGGAGCCGCCCGCTATCACCCTCACCGCCGAACCATCCTTGCGGTAGCGCACGGTTTCAAACGGCTCCACCCGCTTGCCGGATAGAACCATCCTTGTCTTCCGGCTGGCCTCCTCGAAGCGGTCCTTCCCCGCCACCAGATGATCCAGATGCCGGCCGATCACCTCCTCGGGACGGTAGCCGAACATTTTCACCGCCCCGGGGTTCCAGTCCACAACCCGGTGTTTTTCATCCATGGTGACGATGGCATCCGGGGCGTGGTAAAGTACCGCCTCCAGAAACCGCTGGCGCTTTAGTTCCTGTTCACGGGCCAGCTTGTCGAGGGTGATATCGGTCACGATTACAAGCAGAAGGCCCCGGTCCATCCTGAAGACCCGGCATTCGAGCTCTTTGGCGCTCCCGTCGCGGCATGTGATCTTGTGGCGGCAGATGTATCCATTTGCATATTCGGCTTTTGCGCCTTCCCGCAACATTTCGCGGAGCAATCGTTTTTCAGAAAATGCCTGCCGGAACCAGCTTTCAAAGTCCTCGATGTATTGCGGATAGTAACCGGTAAGCTCGGAAAACCACCTGTTGATCACCAGCGGGCGGCCATCCGGTCCCCAGATGGTGATACCCACCGGAAGCTTGTCCACAACCTCCTGGAGCAGGCCGGGAAAATCAAAGGCGCCCCGCCGCCGTTTTTCCCCGGAAACGATCTTGCCGGCGGCGCTGACAAGGTTGCCGTCTCCAAGTTGTCTCATTTTCCATTCAAGCCCGGCATAACTTCCATCTGCGCGACGGAAACGCCCGGCCAGGCCGGTCACCCGCTCCTTTTCGGCCAGGCACCTTTCCAGGGCCCTTGTGACCGCGTCGCGATCATCAGGATGAGCCAACTTTACCAGGGACTGCTTTTCGATATCTGTCGGGTCGCTACCAATGGCTTCTGCAAAAGCACGGTTTGCTTCGACAATCACTGCCTCTCGTCCCGTAAGGACGCAATACAGGGAGTCGGTCAGATCCAGAAAAATACTCCGGGCCTTTGCGCGTCCGCCGGCATTGGTGGATCCCGGGAGACTTTGCTCAGTATTCATACACAGCAACCTGCCTTGCAACCCATTTTACACTTGAGCCTCCGGTGCCTGATTCCAAGATTCTTTTTTCCAGGATATATCGCGCCAGGCTCGATGTCAAAACATGATCCCGGGTAGAAAAGCTTGCCCAAACCCGGAGGCGGATGTATAGGTATATTGACCTTCGATACGATTTCAACACGGATTATGCACTTCAGATGCCCACGAAAGTAATCAGGTCGAATTTTGCCCGGGCTGCATGATCCGGGTTCAAGGAGTTGAACAATGCAACCGGCATCAGTGTTCGAAGAAACCTACCGCTACTACCTGGAACAGATCAGCAGGATCGACCTCGAAGAAAGGGCCCGCACCCTTGGGGCTTATTTCGAGCAGGGACGGCTGGAAATCGCCATGTTCGACAACCATTATCAGGTGGGGCCCGACGGTGTTTTCGAGCAATCGGGCCGCAAACCCAACTTCGCCATCCGGGTCGTGCTGGCAAGATACGTCCTGCAATGCCCCAAGATCCCGCCTCCGGAAGGTGACTGGGTGACCTACCGTGAATTCAAGGACGCCTCACCCCTGGTTGGATATTTCACCGCTAACACCAACAAGATCATCGAAACCACCTTCGCCGGCAACCTGCCCGGGCTGAAAGAGGCCTGTGTCAGACTGGGGGGCGAAGAAAGCGACCTGGGGCCGGATTGTGACCTGTCGGTAAGGTTTTGCGCCCTGCCCCGTATTCCCATCGGCCTGACATTCAACGACCGGGAAGAATCTTTTCCGGCCCAGGCCACGGTCCTTTTCCGGCGCTCGGCCGAGGCCTTCCTGGACATGGAATGCCTCTGCATCCTGGGAACTTTACTGGCGGGCAAGCTGGTGACAGAAGCCGGTGCCGCAACGTCCTGAAATCGGTAGGCTTACTAACCCGAGGCCTTGTCGATATCGATGATCCGCAAGTCACCGACATAGTCCTTGGCGGCGTAGCGGGTGATGTTATGCAGCTTGCGGGTGATGCGGGCCATCCTTTCCACCTGGTCGCGGATCTTTTCCACCAGGGTCGTGTAATCGTCACTGGCACTTATGCCGGATTGGGCCAGCTCGGCATATCCGGACAAGGCCTGAAGGGGCTGGTTCAACTCGTGGCAGACGGCCCCGGCGGTTTCCAGGACCCCCTGGAGCTTTTCCTTCTGGATTCTTTCCCGGGCGGCACGGTTTTTTTCGGTCAGATCGAGCATCACCCCCACGCTCCCCAGGACCTGTCCCCGGCTGTCTTTTACCGGTGCCATGGTGACCAGGAACTCACGGCAGCCGCCGTCGGCGCAGGCAAGTTCCATCTCGAACTGGTGGCGGGCTTCCATTTCCATCATTTTCAGCTCGTGTTTCCGCCAGAGGGCCGCGGCGGCGGGCGGGATGACGCCGCCCAACTGCTGGGCCCGGCGGCCGATGATCCGGTCCCTTTTCAACCCGAGCAGGTCGCTGGCAAAGGCCCGGTTGCATCCCTGGAAAACGCCATCGGCATCCTTGTAATAGATGGGGTTGGGAATGGTGTTGACCAGGGTGTCCATCAGCCTGAGATAGCTCCTGAGACGTTTGTTGCGGCTTTGGTCCGACAGCTTCCGGCGGCCCTCCAGGGAAGCGATCATTTTCCCGGCCCTGGCCAATGAATGTTGCAAGCGCCGGTTTTCCCGGCTAAGATTACGGATCTTGAGGGCGGCCAGGAAAAGGGCCACCGCCATGATTAGCAACAATAAACCTGAAACCAGGATGGCGATTTGGATCATGGCCGGAACCTCCTCCCGTTTGGGTCGCAGCTGTTTCGGCAATCTTTTTCCCGCCGCAGGGACGGCAAACGATGGCTATCCAAGCTTTCTCCAAAAGCAGCAACCCGGCAACCGTGAAGGTCGCCGCGGCGGTGATAAGCAGTGGTTCCAGGGTCCTGATAACCCGCCGTCGCAAGCCGCCGGAACTGGCCGGATTGTGGGAGTTTCCCGGCGGCAAGGCCCGGGCGGGCGAAACTCTCCGGCAATGCCTCCAAAGGGAGATCAGGGAAGAACTCTGCCTTGAAATCACCGTCGGCCGCCTCTTGGGCCGGGTTACCGACGCCACCGCCGCCGGAATGGTGGAAATTTACTTTTTCCGGGCGCTTGTGGCTTGCGGAAGTCTGCAGCTGCACGAACACTCGGATGCCCGGTGGATCGAGCCGGAGCGCTTGGCTGAATTCCGCCTGGTCCCGGCGGACCGGCTTTTCGTGACCCGCTTCCTGGCCGAAGAAGGGTTCCGCGATCACCCTTTCCCGCGCCAGCAAAGAAAATAGAAGTACCAGCGTTTGCCGATACGAACGGTCAGGTCGGCTCCCCGGGACGAGGCCCAGACGATCCACGGCGGTTCGATGCCCTTGCCGCACTCGTACTTGGGCCAGTAACGGTCCTGCTCTTGGTCCCGCCAGGCCAGCAGCATGGGATCGATGCAGATTTCCGAGGCGGCCTGCCGGGCGGCCTGCCGGGCCTGCTCGTAAGTGTCCAGTCCCGCATCGTCTTCCAGGACCACCAGATCGCCCAGCACTTGCCGCCGGTCTG
Organism: Desulfobacteraceae bacterium; assembly: GCA_027031325.1. Classification (GTDB taxonomy): domain Bacteria; phylum Desulfobacterota; class Desulfobacteria; order Desulfobacterales; family Desulfosarcinaceae; genus JALVQM01. Next base: position 2,640 of record JALVRI010000162.1, on the reverse strand, counting down.
GATTTGAAGGTTGCATCATGCTCCTTTCCGGCGCCTGGGTGGATAACATTGATAGTGACACATCCAGCCGCTCGAAACAAGGCCGAAGCGGCCGGCGCCAAAAGCGCTCAAATGGTATCCATGCCGGCAAAACGGGGCTCATGCAAGGGGATGAGGATGTCGGCCCGTTTTTTGATATCCAGCATTATGTCATAGGCCTGGTAGGAATTTACCAGGGTTCCCGGAGGAATCACTTCCATCTCCATGGCCTTGACCGGCGCCGGTGGGAAGAAATTTTCCTGGATGACACAGAAGCCCGTAATGATGGCCGTTCCCTGGTCCGTTTCCACGGCCACCGAAAGCCCTCCCTCGGTGTGGACCGGGGTGTGGATCAACCGGATACCTTCGGCCACCTCGGTGTCGCCGTCGACCACCTGGATCTGGCAGTTTTCTTCCACATCTTCGATGTAGTCTTCCAGGTAACGGAAATCCAGGGGATGCGGATCGTGGATCCTTTCCAGCTCCTTGCGGTGGACCACGAAACGGGCGTTTACGCACTTGAAGTCGTTTTCGCAATGGTCGTTGTGTAAGTGGGTATGGATGACCAGGTCGATTTTTTCCGGTTTCAGACCCCAGCGATCCAGGCCTTCTTCGAAAGTATAGATCCTGCCGCCGATGGCCTCCTGGCGGTCCTCGGACCGGATGGGGCTCATCTCGCCGGTATCCACCAGGATCCTGATATCCCCGCCTTCAAGATACCAGCAGTAAATCGGTATCACGTATTGCTTGCCGTAATCATGCTGGTAGGTCATCATCCCCTTGTCGAATATCTTGGTTCCCATTACGATGGGATGAATCTTGTAGCTGGTCATGGT
>JALVRI010000162.1:0-1776 GCA_027031325.1 Desulfobacteraceae bacterium | reverse complement strand
GGCCCGTTTTTTGATATCCAGCATTATGTCATAGGCCTGGTAGGAATTTACCAGGGTTCCCGGAGGAATCACTTCCATCTCCATGGCCTTGAGCTGGGGCGGGGGAAATGGGATGAATCTTGTAGCTGGTCATGGTAGCCCTCCCTTGGAGACCGGTTTTAACGGGCTGTTAAAGTCCCAGGCCCTCGATGATCCGGTGGAGTTTCAGGGCCTGGACCAGGTAACCTTTCAGCCTTGCCTGGACCTTACCGTAAAGCGTGTCCGGAGGCCAGTTACCCTTGTGATCCGGCCGGCCGGCCGGAACTCCGGTCAGAATCTCGATTCCCTCTTCCACCTTTTCGACCGCCCAGATGTGGAACTTGCCCTGGGCAACCGCTTCGACGATCTGCCTTTTGAGCATCAGGTTCTGGACGTTTGAACGCGGGATGATGACCCCCTGTTTTCCGGTCAGGCCACGATTGCGGCAAACATCGAAAAAACCCTCGATCTTCTGGTTCACCCCGCCGATGGCCTGGATCCGGCCCTTCTGGTCCACCGAGCCGGTCACCGCGATTCCCTGGAAGATCGGCACACCGGCCAGGCTGGACAAGATGGCGTAAAGCTCGGTGGACGAAGCGCTGTCACCGTCGATTCCGCCGTAGTTCTGCTCGAAGGTTATGCTCACCGAAAGACAGAGGGGGTGTTTCTGGGCGAAAGTTCGCCCCAGGTAGCCTGACAGGATCAGGACGCCCTTGTCGTGGGTCCGGCCGGAAAGGCCGGCTTCACGCTCGATGTTGATCACCCCTTCGCGCCCCATGAAGGTTTCGGCGGTAATCCGCGATGGACGCCCGAAAGCGATGTCGCCCAGTTGGTGAACCGAAAGGCCGTTGACCTGGCCGACGACCGCTCCGTCCAGGTCGAGGATCAGGGTCCGGTCGGCGTAAGCCTCCTGGATCTTCTCCTCGTGCAGGTTGTGGCGGAAACGGTGCTCCTCGAAGGCCTTGACCACGTGCTGCTCGCTTACAAGCCCGGCATCCAGGCGCCTGGCCCAATAATCAGCCTCCTTGATTATGCCGACGATCGGGCCGAAACGCAGGGAAAGCTTCTTCTGGCTGGCGATGAACTTTTCACCGAACTCCACCACGGCCGCAACTCCCCGGGGTGTGAAATGGAGCAGGCCGTTTTCCCGGCACACCCGGGCTATGAAACGGGCATACAGGGCGACCGTGTCCCGGTCGCGTTCAACCTCGTAGTCGAAGTCGGCGCGGACCTTGAAAATCTTGTTGAAACGCCGGTCGTGGTTCTGGAGCAGGAAAAAGGTCTCGTAATCACCGATCAGGATCACCTTCACGTCCAGGGGAATCGGCTGGGGGCGCAAAGAGGCTGCAAAATACGGTCCCATGCTGCCGGGATCCTCGATGTAAAGCTTTTTGTTCTGAAGAGCCCTTTTGAGGGCCTCCCAAACACCGGCGTTCATCAGGACCGATTCGATCTCCATGATCAGGAACCCGCCGTTGGCCTGGAGCAGGGACCCCGACTGGACCCTGGTGAAATCGGTGGTCACCGTTCCCATCTGGGAGCGTTTTTCGATCCAGCCGAAAACATTGGGGTAGGTCGGGTTCGGCTCGAAGACCACCGGGGCCCCCTTGCTCCCCCTGCGATCCACCAGGACGTTGACCCGGTAGCGCTTGAAAAAATCGGCCGGATCATCCTGGACGAAACGCGCCAGTGTGTCTTCGGAACCTTCCCGGGCAGATGGCAGGAAACGGTCCACGTTTTCAACGATATCGGCTTGAA
>JALVRI010000161.1 GCA_027031325.1 Desulfobacteraceae bacterium | reverse complement strand
CACGCCGCTGCCGAAAAGATGAAAACAGATAAAAACGGAGCCCAGTAACCATGCCCGTACCAAGATTCGAATACTATGCGCCGACAACGGTTTCCAAGGCCGTTGGTTTGCTTGAGCAGGCCGGCCCTGAAGCCCGGGTGATGGCAGGTGGTACCGACCTGCTGGTAAAAATCCGTTTCCGGGTGATTCAGCCCAGGGCCCTCGTGGGGCTTAAAAAAATCAAGGGCCTCAACCGGATCAGCTTCAGCCGCAAGAAGGGGCTGACCATCGGGGCCACCGCCCTGCTGGCCGACGTGGCCGCATCGTCATCGGTGCGACGCCATTATCCCGGCGTGGCCCAGGCCGCGGGCCAGACCGCCAATGTCCAGGTGCGCAACATGGGCACCGTGGTGGGCAACCTTTGCAACGCTTCCCCCTCGGCCGACAATGCCCCCACCCTGCTGGCCCTGGGATCACAGGTCCGAATCGCCGGGCCGGGGTCGGAACGGGTCCTGGCCCTGGAAGATTTTTTCCAGGGACCCGGGATTACCGCTCTTAAACCCGGGGAAATTGTCACCAGTGTCAACGTGCCCCTTCCACCGCCCCGTTCGGCCACTGCCTACCTGAGCCTATCGGCCCGGGCCAAGCTCGACTGCTCGGCCGTGGGTGTGGGTGTAATGCTGTCGTTGGACGACCGGGACCGCTGCCGTGACCTGCGGGTCTTCGTGGGATCATGTGCGCCCATCCCGGTAAGGGCCAAGGGGGCCGAACAGTTGTTGATCGGCGAAAAGCTAACCGACAGGGCTGTCGAACGGGCGGCCCTGGAAGCAGCCAGGGCCACCCAGCCCATCGACGACGTAAGAGCAAGTGCCGATTACCGTTATAAGATGGTCAGCGTGCTCACAATCCGGGCCATCATGGATGCCAAAAAGCGGGCCCTGAGAAAGAAAAACTAGCTTCAAACCGAGGTTTGCCAATGGAAAAAAACGCCATCATCGGCAAGGATATTCCAAGGACCGACGGACGCGCCAAGGCCACCGGCGCGGCCATGTACACCGACGATTTCAAGCTGCCCGGCATGCTGCACGGCAAGCTTTTGCGCAGCCCTGTGCCCCATGCCAGGATTGTAAAAATTGACGTCAGCCGCGCCAAGGCCCTGCCGGGGGTCAAGTGCGTCATCACCGGCGCCGATACCCCCAAGATAAAATTCGGCAACTGGCGTCTTTTCCCGGCCACCCAGGACGAATATCCCCTGGCGGTGGACAAGGTCCGCTTCATCGGTGACGAGGTGGCTGCCGTGGCGGCCATCGACCGGGACACAGCCGAAGAGGCCCTGGAGCTGATCGAGGTGGAGTACGAGGAGCTGCCGGCCGTTTTCGACGTCGATTCGGCCATCGCAGAAGGCGCTCCGGTAATCCACGCCGAAAGCCCGGGCAACATCAGCATCGACCGCAAGATAAACTACGGTGACGTGGACAAGGCCCTGGCCGAGGCCTATTACGTACGTGAAGACACTTTCACCGTCCATGCCGTCAGCCATGCTTACCTGGAGCCCTGCTCCTCCCTTGCCCAGGTGGACCTTGACGGGCGGATCACCATCTGGACATCGACCCAGACTCCTTACATTGTCCAGTGCCTGCTGGCGGCCACCCTGGGAATGCGTGAAAACGACGTGCGGGTTATCAAGCCGTACGTGGGCGGCGGTTTCGGCGGCAAGATGGAGCTGCGCACCTGGGAGTTTTGCGCCGCTTTCATGGCCAAGCTGACCGGCCGGCCGGTCAAGTTCACCCTTACCCGGGAAGAAGAGCTGGCCTACGGCCGCCGCCGCCATCCGATGAAGATCCGTTCAAAGGTGGGCTTCACCAAAGACGGCATCCTGGTGGGCAAGGATCTCAAGATCCTGCTCGACGGTGGAGCTTACAACAGCATGGGGCCCACGGCCACTTTCCTCTGTGGCAATTTCGGGGCCATGCTTTACCGCTACCCGTCTTACCGCTTCCTTGGCGAGCACGTCTATACCAACAAGCCGCCGGCCGGAGCCATGCGTGGTTTCGGGGCGCCCCAGTCCCTGTTTGCCGCCGAATCCCAGATGAACATGGCCGCCGAGGAACTGGGCATCGATCCCATCGAGCTGCGGATCAAAAACGCCATGGTAACCGGTGACCGGATACCGGGGGTGGCGACCATTTCAAGTTGCGGGTTCATCGAGTCCCTCAAGGCGGTAGCCAGGATGAGCGGCTGGAAGCGCAAGCGAAGCCGGCTCAAGAACGGCCGTGGTATCGGCATCGGCTGCTACAGTTTCATCTCGGGCGGGGTCTTCAACTGGTTCAACACCCAGTATCCTTTTTCCGCCGCTGAAATCCGGGCCTACGCCGATGGAACCGTGCACCTGCTCACCATGGCCTCTGACATCGGCCAGGGATCGGACACCGTCCTCAAGCAGATCCTGGCTCAAGAGCTGGGTCTTAAAATGGAAGATATCCGTATAACCTCGGCCGACACGGCCATGACCCCCCAGGCTGACCTTGGCTCCTGGGGAAGCCGGGTGACCCTGATGGCCGGCAATGCAATCCTGGACGCGGCTCGCAAGATCAAGAAACAGCTTGCCGGAGCCGTTTCGGCCAAGTTCAACCTCAACGTCATCTTCGATATCAAGTTTGCCGACGGACGGGTCTTTGCCGCCGGCAAGCCGGAGCGCGGAATGAGTTTCGGCGAGGCGGTGGCATTCGTCCAGAAGGCCAATCGCGGAGAACAACTGGTGGCCCGGGGCTCTTACACCCCCAGGGGCAAGGGACTGGTGACACCGGCCTTTTCCTTCGGAGCCCAGGTGGCCGAAGTGGAGGTGGACAAGGAGACCGGCCTGGTCAAGGTCGAAAAGATGTGGACCGCCCATGACTGCGGCACGGTACTCAACCCCATGGCGGTGGAAGGCCAGCTCGACGGCTCGATCCAGATGGGCCTGGGCTACGCCTTGTCCGAGCAGTTCGTCATGGACGGCGGCAAGACCCTCAACACCACTTTCCTGGACTACAAGATGCCCCACGCCCCGGACATGCCCCCGGGTGAATCGGTATGCATCGAAACCTACGAGCCCGAAGGCCCCATGGGGGCCAAGGAGGCCGGTGAAGGCCTGGTTTCGCCCACGGCCCCGGCCATTGCCGAGGCTGTCTGGCATGCCACCGGTTTCAGGTGCAAGGATCTGCCCATCACCCCGGAAAAGATCCTCAGGGGTACCGGCAAACTTTAACAAGCTGTTGAAAAACTATTACGCTTTTCAACAGCTTGTTAAACCCGGATCTTGCAGCCGGCTGGTTTGGCGAAGATGCGAGGCCGAGGGTCCGCCTTTAGTTCCAGAAAGCAGCCACCTGCTGGAGGGTTTCCCGCTTTTTGAGGATTTCGAAGTGTTTTCCGTTTTCCCGGTAGCCGATGACCTTGGGTAGCTGGCGGCTGTTGTAGCGCGACCACATGCTCAGAGTATAGGCCCCGGCATCGTGAATTACAAGGTAGTCGTCTCTGGCCACCGGGGGCAGGGAAATTCCCTTTCCCAAAATATCACCGGCAAAACAAAGGGGACCGGCTACCCTGTATGAAGACTTGTCTCTGCCCGTCTTGAGGCTTCCGTCAGGTTCCATGACACTGATTTCGTGGTGCCACTGGTCGGCCCGGTAGCATTTGCGCAGGAACATGTCGGCCCCCACGTGGATCATGGCGATTTTTTCGTTGCGCAGTTGCTTTACAGCTTCCACGCGGCTGGCCACCCAGCCGGCGTTGGCGTGGACATAACGGCCAAACTCGGTTATCAGACGGTAGCGGCCCTCAAAAAGTCCGGGACAAAGTTGCTTCAGCAGGTTGGCATATTCGGCCACCGACGGTACGGTTTCATTCCGGCGGTAAGCCACCGGCAGGCCGCCGCCGATATCGAAGAATGAAAGCTGCCGGCCGGTTGCAGACTCGATTTGCTTCACCAAGTCAAAAACGGCCGCAACCCCGCTTGCCATCATCTCCAGGCTGCAGCCCTGGGAGCCGATGTGAAGGTGAACCCCGGTCAACCAGGGGTAAAGACGATAAGCCCGAACGATCCGGTTCCTTTGGTCTGACAGCGGGACTCCGAACTTTGAATCGGCGGTTGCCACGCTGGTATCGGCAATGGAGCCCGCGCCCACCTGGGGATTGATCCGCAGGCCGACCGGGCCGGCCGGAGGTTGCCTGCCCGCCAGCCTTTCCAACATCAGCACCTCTTCCCAGGAATCGAGGTTGACGGTCACCCCGGCCCCAAGGGCGTATTTCAAGTCGTCCCCCGTCTTTACCGGCGAATCGTAAACTATGCGTTCGGCCGGCATCCCGGTTGCAAGGGCCATGAAAAGCTCGGGCCGGGTAGCCGCCTCCAGGCCGGTGCCGGCTTCGGCCAATAGCGCCAGGATACGGGCCAGGGGATTGGCCTTTATGGCCACGGCATGAAGGGTATTTGCGGGAAATGCATTTTTAAGCTCTGAAATCCTGCTTGCAATCAAGTCAAGGTCATAAAAGACAACCGCCGTGTCTTCGGAGTCCAATAATCCGGGTCGGCGGAGGGCCCGCGCCAAAGTAATGCTGATATCTGCCGGCTTCAATTGTCGATTCATTGTCTGCAGGTCGTATTGGCAATCGATTCGATACTGGCCTTCTTCAGCCTTTTTCCACAACCCGGGTCAAATACCAACCGCCAAGAGCGCGCCGGGCTGGCGGGTACAAGTAAGCTTGAACCCGGATCATGCACTTCAAATACCTGAAAAGAATCAATTTCTTTTGAATTATTACATGGTTGGCAGGTATTTGTTCCCGCCCCTGCCTTCACCGCCGCCTGCCCTCCCATCTTCGCCAAACCAGCCGGCTGCAAAATCCGGGTTCAACAGCCTGCTAAGGCAACTTTCATACATATTCAGGTTGGGGTGGATTTGCAACCCACCTGTTGCTATGCTGGCCCTTAAAAACCGATCGGAGGAAGTGGCAGCCATGAACCAAGCCATTTATGACCGCATCAAGGAGCAGATTTTATACCTGGAATACCAGCCGGGCCAGATACTGAACGAAAATCAACTTGCCCGGCAGTTCGGGGTAAGTCGCACCCCCATGCGGGAAGTACTCCAGCGCCTGGAACACGAACAGCTCGTGCGGGTGCTTTCCCGCAGCGGAGTCATGGTCACCGAGATCGAGTTTCCCAAGATGCTCAATACCTACCAGGTGCGCTTTGAAATCGAGGCCCTGGCCGGCCGGCTGGCCGCAGAGAACGTCACCACCGAACACATTCAGCAGCTTGCCGCAATCGAGGCGGAATGCGGTCAGGTTGCCCATGAACGCAACCGGCGGGAACTCGTCCAGACCGACCGCAATTTTAGAAAAGTCCTTTACGATGCTGCCGGCAACCCGGTCCTGCAGGACGTGTCCGACCATCTTTACGATCTTACCCTGCGCCTGTGGTTTGCCAGCCTGGAAAGGGGACAATGGGAGTATATCGTCAAGGACCTGGCCGCCGAGATAAAAGCCACCAAAGATGTTTGGATGGCACGGAATTCTCGGCAGGCAGCTACCCTGAGACGGGATTTTTTGATGCGTCATTTTACCCGCATCCGGGATCATTTCCTGGGCACTGGGCTTGAGTGGCATTAATCCCGGATTATGCACTTCAAATGCCTTTTTCATCTTCGCCAAACCCGCCGGCTGTAAGATCCGGGTCAATATTTCAAATATGTAATTTTGTAATACAAAGATGACTAAATTGTAATAAATATCCGGGCAAATCATCCTCCTCACGTCTTTATCATAATCTTTCCTGATTTTAATTGCTTGAAATATTTCATTTTTTATCAAAACAGGGCCGAACGGTACGGAATATGCTCTGCCTCTGGTGCAGGTCCGGCAATGCTTGTCGGCAGGTACTGAATGCAAGGAGGAAAAGATGAGCGAGGAACTAAAGAGCATCCCCAAAGAACGTGGCCGGCGCAGCTTGCCGGCCATCCGGTTTGGACTGAAGGCAATGGCCCTGGCGGCCCTGTTTTCTAACCTCTGCCTGGCAGGGACAAGGGCCTGGGCCGGTGGACAGGCTGCCGTGGACACCGGAACCACGGCCTGGATGCTGATTTCCACCGCCCTGGTGCTGTTGATGGTGCCCGGGCTGGCCATGTTCTACGGGGGACTTGTCAGGACCAAGAACGTGCTTTCCACCATGATGCACAGTTTTATCTCCATTGCCATCATCGGTGTTTTATGGGTCGTCTGCGGATACAGCCTGGCCTTCGGCCCCTCGGTGCTGGGGGGATTCATAGGCTGGAAGCCTGATTACCTGCTGCTCAA
>JALVRI010000160.1:573-2006 GCA_027031325.1 Desulfobacteraceae bacterium | reverse complement strand
AAGGTCGGATCTGAGATGGCAACCCTTGCAGACAACGGTAATCTTTCAAATGGAGACGAAATAGAAGGTGACGGGATTTTCAGCGCCAAAATATCCATGACGCCTTCCGCGGCAGGCCCGGTCAACATGAGGGTCTTTGCCAGTGATGTTTCTGCAAATGAATCAAAGACTTCCATATTCAGCTTCAAAGTCTTCACCAAGCCCACAGAGGCCCAAATCAACCAACAAGCATCTACAAACGCCGCGGCTGCCTCAAAATTCGATCAGCTCGTTCTAGGCAAAATGCTTTCACTCGGCCTGTCAAGAACCCAGGCGGCAGCCAGGTCGCTTGATGACATGGTTGCATACCTCAAGGATCTCGATGGAGTCGTTGACGCCGGCAAAGGATCTTATGGAGTCTGGTATCTAAACGACCTGGGCATGTTCTGTGTGCTGAGTTCAACAGACTTTGAAGGCGAACAAGAAGAGTATGGCGGTGATCTTAGCGAAACCCGGGAAGATGAGGGCGATTCGATGCCCGCTAGGGATCAAGCCGGCTCCGATGGCTATGATGCCAAAAGTACCCGCCTTGAGTATCTCAATGATGCAAAGCCAATTTCTAGATCCTATACCGAACTTGCAGAAGAAGATGACGACGAAAAATACAAAATCGGCAGCATGGCGGCCATCCACATTATGCCCTACCAGCACACCATCTCCTGGTACAAGACCAAGTACCCGGGAGGATGGTATTCGATAGTAGACAAATCAAAATGCCCGGCTTTTACTAAAACCGACAAGATCAACGAGTCGCATGACCCCATGACCAGCAGCGACAGCGAACCTGTCCCTCTGAGTGTCTGGAAGTCCCTTTCCAACTACGGCCTGATAGTATCGGCCACCCATGGCGACAGCATGAACATCATCAAAGAGGCACTCGAAAATGAACATCCGGAATTGATTTTTATAGACTGGCTCTTTCCCTGGCACGACCAGCGGCCGATCCTGCATACCAACATTGCAGTCGACTGGAACCTGGACGCCCTGGAGCCTTACCTGGGAGACATTTTGGCCGGCAGAATCATGCTCTCTCCCAAGGGAGCGGACAAGGTTAAGCTGGTAATAACTCCCGAGTTTATCAGCCACTACAATGGGACATTCCCCAACTCCATATGGATCAATATCTCCTGCAGGGGAGCGTGGACGGATGCCCTGGGAGCCGCTTTCATAGCCAAGGGAGGTGGAGCCTGGTACGGGTATTCTGACTATGTAAGGGCCTCTTACGCGCACTACACGGAAAGGGAAATCCTCAAGCAACTGGTAGAAGAGGGTAAAAACGCCAAAGAAGCATTCGATGCAGCCGTGGCCGCCCATGGAGCAGATGACGGTGATTCAAACCCGGCAGCCCTGGTCCTGATCGGCGAGCACAAGACCAAGATCGGCCTGTCCGAGCT
>JALVRI010000160.1:0-563 GCA_027031325.1 Desulfobacteraceae bacterium | reverse complement strand
TATCTCAACCGGCCTCGGCTTCACCACCTCAACAGGTTCCATTTCCCAGAGTTTCTGCCTGCCGGAAGACGCCCAGAACCTGGTGTTCGACTGGAACTTCTACTCTGAAGAATTCAAAGAATACTGTAATAGTAAATTTGATGACAAGTTCAAGGTATCCATTACAGATCTGGAGACAAAAACCGAGACAGTATTGTTCCAGACAAGCGTCAATGCACTCTGTGGTGCTTGCGACGGACAGGATCTCGCTACCCCGGCCTGCCAGAGCCTGCCTCTACTTGCTTCACCGGTGAGCTTTGACAAAGGCGGAGTCTGGTACACGGGTTGGAAACAAAACCAGACTATCGACATCAGCGCTTACAAAGGCAAGTCGGTGTCACTGAAGTTCTTTGCCACCGACGTTGGTGACAGTATTTATGATACTGCCATTTTAATTGACAATGTCCGCATAACCACGGCACCATGACCTTGAGGCCGGCGCCCGGTTATTTCAACCCGGATTTTGCAGCTGGCAAGTTTGCCGAAGATGCGAGGCGGAGGGCAGGCAGACGTACTCTAGTACT
>JALVRI010000159.1 GCA_027031325.1 Desulfobacteraceae bacterium | reverse complement strand
ACAGGAGCGCGAAAACAAGGTTTTCCTGCCGGGAGTCAGCCTGCCCCCGCAATTGAGAGCGGTCAACAGCATCCGGGAGGCGGTGGCTGGTAAACCGGTGGTGGTTATAGTCGTCCCATCCCATGTGATGCGCAAGGTCAGCTCGGAGATGGGGCCTTTTCTGACTCCGGATTGCATCGTCGTTTCGGCCAGCAAGGGAATCGAAAATAGCACCCATCTGACCATGAGCGGGGTTTTGGGGGAAACCTTGCCCAATGTTTCCCCGGAGCGCTTGGCGGTCCTGTCCGGTCCGAGTTTTGCAAAAGAAGTGGCCGCAAAGGCTCCCACGGCGGTCACCGTGGCAGCTGTCGACAAGGATTGCGCCAGGGTTGTTCAGCGTATCTTCGCCACCGATTATTTTCGGGTTTATACCAACGAGGATGTTATCGGGGTAGAGCTGGGCGGATCTGTAAAAAACGTCATTGCCATTGCCGCCGGTATCATCGATGGCCTCGGTTTAGGTCTGAATACCCGGGCGGCCCTGATTACACGCGGTTTGACCGAGCTACGCCGGCTCGGCTTGAGGATGGGAGCCAACCCCAGAACGTTTACCGGCCTTGCCGGAGTAGGTGACCTGGTTCTTACCTGTACCGGCAGCCTGAGTCGAAACCATACGGTGGGTAAAAAACTGGGGCAGGGGAATACTTTGAAGGAAATCCTGGCTGAAATGCAAATGGTGGCCGAGGGAGTCAAGACGGCCAAATCGGTTTACAACCTGTCTGCCAAGCTGGAAGTAGAGATGCCCATCTGTCATGCGGTTTATAAAATATTGTATGAGGATTTGAAGCCGGCTCTGGCCTTGCATCAGTTGATGACCAGGGATCTCAAGAGTGAACTGGACGAAGTATGACAGATCCGCAAGCAGGGTCGGCCGCCAGAGCTGATCATTTTGTGACACAGTTTTTGGGGGGGTGTCGCAACTTTTGCTGCTGAGAATGATCTGAAAAATGGCTGCCAACAGTGAGGGTCACCGCCAGCGGTTGAGGGAACGTTTCCTTTCAAGCGGTCTCGAGGGTTTCGCTGATTACGAGGTCATCGAGCTGCTCCTGACCTTGGCTACACCCAGAAAAGACTGCAAGCCTGCGGCCAAAGAGGCGCTGAGAAGGTTCAAGACTTTGGAGGGGGTATTGGCCGCCCCGGTCCGGGACCTGGTTTCAATCGAAGGTATCGGGCCTAAAAATGTTTTTGGCCTCAAATTGATACCGGCAGTAGCCGAGCGTTATTTACACAAGAAGTTGATCGGAAAAGATCCTCTCGGCAATCCCCGGCAGCTGTTCGATTACATGTATCTGAGGCTGCGGGACAGGGCTCGGGAATGTTTTGAGGTCATTTTCCTGGATGCCAAGAACAGGGTTATCACCAGCGAGACCCTCTTCGAAGGAACCCTCACCGCAAGTGCCGTCTATCCCCGTGAAGTGATCGTGGCGGCCCTTTCCCATCGGGCGGCAGCCCTGATTTTCGCCCACAATCACCCTTCCGGCGATCCGACCCCGTCCAAGGCCGATTTGGCTCTGACCCGGCGCTTGATTTACGCCTGCCGCCCGGTCGACATCGTGGTGCATGAACACTTGATAATTGGTGATAATCGGTACTATTCTTTTGCTGAGTGCGGGCACATCGCCCGGATACAGGAAGAAGTAGACAATTTCATGGGATCTGACCGATGAAAGACCAGCGCCCCGAATGTTTCGGAGACCTCGATACCGTATTTCCTCTTCGACCAGACGGCCTCAGGGCTTCGCCCACCGAATGCCTTTGTTGTGTTCACAAGACTCTTTGCCTCAAGACCGCCATGCAAGGTAAAGCCGCCCTGTCGGTAAAAAGGGAAAAGTTGGAACGCGCCTACTCTGCAGGTTTGATCGGTTTTTTTGAACGCTGGTCGCGCAGAAAAGCACTCGCAAACCTGGAAAAGAAAAAATGAACCCGGATTTTGCAGCTGGCGAGTTTGGCGAAGATGCGAGGCCGCAGGGCA
>JALVRI010000158.1 GCA_027031325.1 Desulfobacteraceae bacterium | reverse complement strand
TGGCTTTCATCGCTCTGCCAGTCCAGGAGTTTGACTCCCTGCCGGCCCCGGAATGGTTCAACGATCTTTTCCATTTTCTTGCGATCGCGGCCTTCGCTGAAGTTGGGTACACATTCAACGATCGTGTTCATCTCAGACTCTCTCCTTTAGCGGGCCAATCTTTGCTTCACAAGGTCGTCCAGCAGGGTTTCATCGGCCAAAAATGGCAGGGTCACGTGATCACCGCCGTGGTTGTCACGATTGTGTTCGACGATCACGGCCATGGCATTGGGGTTACGGGCCCAGGCCCGGCGTGACACCCCTCCCAGCACGTCCCAGGTCATGGCGCGCTCGAGGATCTCGTCAACCCGGCGGCTGCCGTCCAGCACCATTCCGAAACCACCGTTGATTGCCTTGCCGATGCCTACCCCGCCTCCGTTGTGCAGGGCTACCAGGCTCATGCCCCGGGCCGTGTTGCCGGCAAAACAGTGTACCGCCATGTCGGCCATGATGTTGGAGCCGTCCTTGATGTTGGCCGTCTCCCTGAAAGGTGAATCGGTCCCGCCGGTATCGTGGTGATCACGTCCCAGCATCACCGGCCCGATCTGGCCGTCCCTGACCATCTGGTTGAACTTGAGGGCAATCTTCAAACGGCCGGCGGCGTCCTGGTAAAGAATGCGGGCCTGGGTGCCCACAACAAGCCTGTTTTTACCTGCGTCCCTGATCCAGTTATAGTTGTCCCGGTCCTGAAAACGACGCTCAGGATCAATACATTCCATGGCGGCCCGATCGGTTCGGGCCAGGTCCCGGGGATCTCCGCTGAGGCAGACCCAGCGGAAAGGGCCGTAGCCATAATCGAAAAGCAGCGGCCCCATGATATCCTCGACGTAAGAGGGGAAGATGAAGCCGTCCAGGGGATCACGGCCGTTCTTGCAGACTTCCTTTACCCCGGCGTCGTAAACCGCCTTGAGGAAACTGTTACCGTAGTCGAAGAAATAGGAGCCCCGCTCCACCAGGGTCCTGATCAAGGAAAAGTGGGTGGCCAGGGACTTGTCAACCATCTTGCGAAAGCCTTCCGGATCGGCCTTGAGCATTTCGGTACGTTGCTCAAAGGTTAGACCCTGGGGACAGTATCCGCCCTCGTATACAACGTGACAGGATGTCTGATCGGAAATCAGATCGATGGCCACCTGGTGTTCAACCGCGTATTGGAGAAGGTCGACGATGTTGCCGTGAAAGGCTATCGCCCTGGGTTTTCCGGCCTCCATCCACTTGGCGGCCTGCCCGAAAGCCCCGGCCGGATCATCGGTCACCTGGTCGATCCAGCCCTGCTCCTTGCGGGTCTTTATCCGGGAGGCATCGACTTCGGCGATCAGGCCTACCCCGCCGGCGATCACGGTGGCCTTGCCCTGGGCACCGCTCATACCCCCCAGACCGGAAGATACGAAAAGTCGCCCGCGCATGTTCCGGTCGGCGGGGATATTCAGCTTGTCCCGGGCGGCATTCAAAATTGTGGAATAGGTTCCGTGGACAATACCCTGGGGCCCGATGTACATCCATCCTCCGGCCGTCATCTGGCCGTAGTTGGCCACTCCCAGGGCGGCCGCCCGATTGAAATTCTCAAGATCGTCGAACATGCCGACCATCAACCCGTTGGTGACGATCACCCGCGGTGCCTGCTTGGTGGAACGAAATATCCCCAGGGGATGGCCCGAGGCCACCACCAGGGTCTGATCGGTGGTCAGTTCTTCCAGGTAGGCCTTGATCAGGCGGTACTGCATCCAGTTCTGGCAGACCTGTCCGGTCTCACCGTAGGTCACCAACTCGTAAGGATAAAGGGCCACCTCGAAATCCAGGTTGTTGTCGATCATCACCTGGAAGGCCCGGCCCTCGAGACAGCGTCCCTTGTACTGGTCGATGGGCTTTCCATAGATACGGCCCTCAGGCCGGAAACGATAACCGTAAATCCGGCCCCTGGTGAGCAATTCCTCCAGAAATTCGGGGGCCAGTTCGGCGTGCCATTTTTCCGGCAC
>JALVRI010000157.1 GCA_027031325.1 Desulfobacteraceae bacterium | reverse complement strand
CCGGCATCTCTTCCGGGCTCTTGTCGAAAGCGTTGCGGTTGCGCTGGACCTGCTTGCGGACGTCCCGGACGGCATCTTCTCCGCCGCGTTTTTCAAACTTGTTGACCACCACCAGGTCGGCAAAATCTAGCATGTCGATCTTTTCAAGTTGGGAGGCGGCTCCGAACTCGGCGGTCATGACGTACATGGAAATATCGACAAGATCGATGATGTGTGAATCGCCCTGGCCGATACCGGCCGTTTCGGCGATCACCAAGTCGAAACCGGCCGCTTTGACAACCTCGATGGCGTCGGCCAGGGATTCCGGGATCTCGGAATGGGACCGGCGGGTGGCCAGCGAACGCATGTAAACCCGGGGATCACCGATGGCGTTCATCCTGATCCGGTCACCCAGCAGGGCCCCGCCGGTCTTGCGGCGCGACGGGTCGGCGCTTATGATGGCTACCCGGACATCCTTCAAGTCATGGAGCATGCGCTGGATGAGCTCATCGGTAAGGGACGACTTGCCGGAACCACCCGTGCCGGTTATACCGATGACCGGTACCTTGCGGCCGGCAAGCTTTTTTTTCAGCTCGGCCCGCAATTTCGCCAGCTGGCCGTTTTCCATGGCCCTGGCCTGTTCGACCGCCGTTATCAGGTTGGCCACCAGTTTCTTGTTGTCAGGACTGAGCTGCCCCAGGTCGTAGTTGAAATCGGCTGTCCGGGGAAAATCCATCAACCGGACCATGTGGTTGATGATGCCCTGCAGCCCCATGCGGGCCCCATCCTCCGGGGAATAGATCTTGGTAACCCCGTACTGCTCCAGTTCCTTGATCTCCTCGGGCACGATCACGCCGCCGCCGCCGCCGAACACCTTGATATGCTCGGCACCGGCCTCCCTGAGCAGGTCGATCATGTACTTGAAAAACTCCATGTGGCCGCCCTGGTAGGAAGAAACGGCAATCCCCTGCACATCCTCTTCGATTGCCGCGTCCACTATCTCCTGGACCGAACGGTTGTGACCCAGGTGAATCACCTCCACCCCGGTCCCTTGTAATATCCGGCGGAAAATGTTGATGGAAGCATCGTGGCCGTCGAAAAGGGAAGTGGCCGTGACCACCCTTACATTGTTCCTGGGCTGGTAAATTTGTACCTCGCCGCTCATGATTGCGCCTCCTTGCCACTGCCGGGCAGGTAACCGGCTGAAGCCTATTGCAGCCCGGCCCTGGAGTGTTGTCCCAAAATGCCGGGTACCTGTTTATTTCAATTTGCCCAGCAGACTGCTGGCGATGGTATTTTTCTGAATTTCCTTGGTGCCTTCGTAAATCTCGGTTATCTTGGCATCCCGGTAGAACCGCTCCACTTCGTACTCGGCCATGTAACCGTAACCTCCGAGCAGCTGGATGGCCTCGTCGGCCACCTCGACCGCCGTCCGGGCGGCGAACATCTTGGCCATGGAGGTAAGCTTGGGATCGATCCTGCCCTGATCGTAATTCCAGGCGGCCTTGTAGGTAATCAGCCGGGCCAGCTCGATCTTGGTGGCCATGTCGGCCAGCTTGTGCTGGGTAGCCTGGAACTGGGCGATTTTCCTGCCGAACTGTTCTCTTTGCTTCACATAGGCAAAAGCGCGGTCATAAGCCCCCTGGGCCGTTCCCAAGGCCTGGGCGGCAATCTGGATCCGGCTTTCGTCGAAGAAATTCAATACCTGGTAGAAACCCTTGTTTTCCCGTCCGATGAGGTTGGAAAGCGGAACGCGCACGTCCTTGAAAATGACCTCGGCCGTGGCCATCATCCGGATGCCCATTTTACGGCCCACATCGGAGGTGCTGACACCCTGGCGGTCGGCTTCCACCAGGATCAGGCTCTGGCCGCGGTAACCGGGCTTGGCCTCAGGATCCGTCTGGCAGAGGACCGAGTAGAAACCCGCCAGGCCGCCGTTGGTGATGAAAGTCTTGCCGCCGTTGATCACCCAGTGGTCACCGTCCTTGACGGCAGTGGTGTTCATGAAGGTTATGTCCGAGCCATGGTCCGGCTCGG
>JALVRI010000156.1 GCA_027031325.1 Desulfobacteraceae bacterium | reverse complement strand
ATCTTTGAGTTTCAGCCGTGCTTTTACCATCTGGGGATACGTGGTGGCCGGAACCTTCATCTGCCTCTTGCTCTACCTGCTGAACAAGAGCGGATACCTGGACAAGGCTAGCAGGCCCCTTGGAAAAGTGCGCGACGATCTGGCGGCCAGGGCCCAGGCTGTGCCGGTCTGGGCTTGGTCCATGGCAGCCCTGGCGGCGGCCCTGGTCTATCCTCTTTTGACCACCCGCTACGCCCATGACGTTGCCATCCAGGTTCTGATTTACATCAGCCTGGGCCTGGGGTTGAACATCGTGGTGGGTTTGGCGGGGCTCCTGGACCTGGGGTATATCGCCTTTTACGGCGTGGGGGCCTACACCTACGCCCTGCTGAGCGTCCACTACGGCATGTCCTTCTGGATTTGCCTGCCCCTGGCGGCCATCCTGGCCAGCCTGGCCGGTTGTATAATCGGCTATCCAACCCTTAAGATGAGGGGTGATTACCTGGCCATCGTCACCCTCGGCTTTGGTGAGATAGTTCGCCTTGTGCTTAACAACTGGATGAGCCTGACCAACGGCCCCAATGGTATCCTGGGTATCAAGGCCCCGGGCCTCTACGTGCCGAGCTTCGAAGGCGGTTTTCACTTCCAGCATATTTACCTCAAGAAACTTTACATGCTCTACTATATTGCCCTGGCCATCGCGGTGCTGACGGTCATCGCGGTAAGGCGCCTCAATTTTTCACGTATCGGCCGGGCCTGGGAGTCAATCCGGGAAGACGAGACCGCTGCCGAGCTCATGGGGGTCAACACTTTCATGCTCAAGCTGCTGGCCTATGCCATGGGAGCTGTTTTCGCCGGGCTGGCCGGGGCTTTTTTCGCGGCCCGGATGCGATTTGTCAGCCCGGAAAGTTTCACCTTCCTCGAATCGGCAATGGTGCTTTCGATGGTTGTACTTGGCGGCATGGGCTCCATTCCCGGCATCATGCTGGGTTGTGCGGCCCTGATCGTTTTACCCGAGGTTTTCCGGGAATTCGAGTTGTACCGGATGCTTGTTTTCGGTGCCGCCATGACGGTGATGATGATTTTCCGGCCTGCCGGCCTGATACCGGCCAAGCGTGTCGGTACCCGATCCGAGGAAAAGGAGGGCTAGCTAGATGGCAGCAGAACCGATCCTTGAATTGCAAGATGTCCATGCCAGCTACGGCAATATCAAGGCCCTTAAAGGCATCTCCCTGAAAGTCTATCAGGGCGAAATAGTGGCTATCATCGGAGCCAACGGAGCCGGCAAGAGCACCACCTTGATGACGATTTGCGGCGTTGTTCCCGTGGACCAGGGAGATGTTGTCTACCAGGGACGATCCATAAAAAAATTGGCTGCCGAGAAATTGCCCGTCATGGGCCTGTGCCAGGTTCCCGAGGGCCGCAGAATCTTTCCGCGCCTTACGGTTCAAGAGAACCTCGAGCTGGGAGCATTCTACCGCCGGGACCGGGACGGTATCGAAAAGGACATGGAACGGGTTTATGAACTTTTCCCGGTTTTGAAGGAACGCAAGCGACAGCAGGGAGGTACCCTGTCCGGAGGTGAACAGCAGATGCTGGCCATCGGCCGGGCCCTGATGAGCCGTCCCAAGGTATTGCTGATGGATGAGCCCTCACTGGGACTGGCGCCCCTGATCGTCCAGAAAATTTTCGATATCATCCACGAAGTCAATCGAAAGGAAGGGACCACCATTTTGCTGGTGGAGCAGAATGCCAACCTGGCCCTTCAAGCCGCCCAGCGCGGTTATGTCCTGGAAACCGGCCGTGTGACCATGGAAGACGAGGCTCAAAAATTGCTTCACAACGCCGAGATCCGAAAGGCCTACCTGGGCGAATAACACCCTTTGCAAGCTGATCTTTACTGCGGGGCGGTGAAATCACGGTTTTCACCGCCCTTTTTGTTTGCCCGGCAAAGCCGGTACCCCGTCTGCTTGAAAGAGAGCGGAGGTGCCCCGTCTGAGGGGAAATCAATCCGAATCGCAAGGGCGTTTTTGGTAACGGA
>JALVRI010000155.1 GCA_027031325.1 Desulfobacteraceae bacterium | reverse complement strand
CCATGCAGGTGGTGCGCAAGGCGGAAAGAAAATGAAAGCCTACATCCTGGCGGCCGGAAAGGGCACCCGCCTGAAGCCTTACACCGACGTAACCCCCAAATGCCTGATGCCTATCTGCGGACGGCCCTTGCTGGAGATATGGCTGGAGTTGCTGGCAGACCACGGCATAAACCAGGTACTGATCAACCTTCATCATCACCCCGGCCAAGTCTGTGACTTTCTGAAAAATTGCGGCAAGCGACACAGCCTGCCGGAGGTCAAAACGGTGTACGAACCAGTATTGCTCGGCAGTGCCGGAACCTTGTGGGCCAACAGAAATTTTGTGGCCGGCGAGAAAGATTTCCTCATTGTCTACGCCGACAACCTTACCCGTGTTAACCTGACAAAAATGATTGACATGCACCGGGTTTTCCGGTCTATGGGAGGAGTTTTGACTATGGGGGTCTTCAGGGCGCCCGACCCGGCCGCCTGCGGTATAGCCACCTGTGACCGGGAGGGCAGGATAATCACCTTCGTTGAAAAACCGCGACAGCCTGTCGGAAACCTGGCCAACGGCGGTATTTACGTGGCCAGCAACAGCCTCTGGGAGTGGTTTCCGCGGCCGGGGAAAGTCCCGCTACCTTTCGACTTCGGGCACCACGTCCTGCCGAAGCTTGCAGGCAGGATGTTTGCCTACGAAATAGAGGAATTGCTGATAGATATAGGCACCCCCCAGAACTGGAAATTGGCCCAATTGAAGTGGCAGGGCCTTGAAAACAAATAATCAAGCCTCGAGGGAAAAGACGTGACAAACAACTCGATCCACAATCAGGCCCGCGGATACCTCCAGGAGCTGAACCGCATCCTGGAAAGGCTCGACCTGGAAAGCTTCGGTAAAATAGTGGACTTTTTCCTGCGGGCCTATCAGGAGGGCGCCAGAATTTTCACCATGGGAAACGGCGGCAGTGGTGCCACGGCTTCCCACCTGGCCTGTGATATAAACAAGGGTTGCTGCCTGGACCTTGACAAGAAGTTCAAGCTTTTGTGTCTCAACGACAATCTGCCGACCATGATGGCAGTGGCCAACGACATCGCCTATGAAGAGGTATTCAGGGTCCCCTTGCAAAACTTTTTCGTTCCCGGGGACCTTGTTTTGGGTATTTCCGGAAGCGGCAATTCTGAAAACGTGCTTCGAGCCGTTGAGTGGGCCAAGAAAAACGGTGGAATCACCATCGGCCTGTCCGGCTTCGGGGGAGGCAGGTTGTCCGGGTTGGTGGATGTGGCCCTGGTCGTGCCCAGCAATGACATGCAAAAGGTTGAAGACGTCCACCTCGTGGTATGCCACATGCTGATGCAGGCCCTGCGGGGACAATTGCATCCCGGGGAAAAACCCGAGCTTTGCGCCTGATTGCCGACATTCAGTCCTAAATTTTATAAGTTTAACGAAATCACTATATTATGCGACCCGATCGCCTTATCAAGGCTTGGTATGTCCTTCATACCAAGAGCCGTTTTGAAAACGTTGTCACTGAAGGACTGCTTAAAAAGTCACTGGAATGTTTTCTGCCCAGGGTGATAGTCCGCAGCAAGCGCCGCGACCGGCGCTTGCTGATCAAAGTGCCCCTGTTTCCGGGATACGTGTTTGTCAGGACCGATTTGAATCCTGCCGAACATCTCGAAATTCTTAAAACAACCGGAGCTGTCAAGTTGATAGGCAACAGCCTGGGCCCGGTTCCGGTTCCCCGGGAGACCATCGATTCCCTTAAGATCATGGTGGCCACCGACAGCCCCGTCACCACCGGCTACGCTTTCAGGCGCGGCGACCGGGTAATGGTCGTCAACGGCCCCCTGGAGGGGGTTGTCGGAATTTTCGAACGTTACGGGAACAAAGGTAGGGTGGTTGTCCAGATAGAGGCCCTGGGACAATATGCCGCCGTAGAGGTGGACGTTGAAGATGTAACCAAGTTGCCCGGTTAAGATGATGAAAGGCCGGCGAAAAAATCTCAGATCAGCGACCAAGGGTAGACCTTGAACAACCATCAAGATACTTCCGACATAACTACTTGACTTTTTATAGACATCTATTTTATCTTGATCAAGTTGGAATAGAGAAAGTACAGTTGATCGTGGGAAGGAGGACATATGAACAAACTGGAGTTGATATCCGCGCTGAAAAACGAAGCCGGAATTTCCAAGAGTGAAGCTGCGCGCGTGGTTCAGATATTTTTCGACAGCATGGCCGAGGCCATGGCCCGGGGACAAAGGGTGGAGATCCGGGGCTTATGCAGTTTCTTCGTCAAGAATTACAAAAGTTATATCGGGCGTAATCCCAAGACCGGCGAAAAGGTCACCATAAAACCCAAGCGGTTGCCGTTTTTCAAGGCCGGCAAGGAACTGAAAGAGCGTGTCGATTACTGAAGCGGAGTCTGAAAGGCAGCCGCGCGGATACGGGCTTACCTTCGGGCAGCAGGGTATGCCAAGGTGGCAGAGTTCGATTCTATCATAGGGCACGAAGTAGCCCTCGGGCTTTTGGGAACGCTTTTAGCCAATGATTCATTGGCCCATGCCTTGCTGTTTTGCGGCAGCGAAGGGGTGGGCAAAGCCACCGTCGCCAAGCTGCTGGCAATGGCCTTGAATTGCGAAAGGCGCCATCTGCTCCCGGATAAATGGCGGAAGGAAGGTTTATTCCCTGAACACCTGCCTTGTAAAAAATGCCGGACCTGCCGCAGTATCGCCGCAGGCAACCACCCCGATGTGACCGTCCTCGATGCTGAAGGCAAGCCGATCAAAATCGACCAGGTGCGCCAATTGATCGCGGCCCTCTCCATGAAGGCCTTTGGGGCCGGAAACAAGGTGGCCGTAATCGACTCGGCCCAGTTTTTGACCCATGAAGCGGCCAATGCTCTTTTAAAGATCTTGGAAGAACCACCCCGCGACACGGTGATAATTCTTACCGCCAGCAAGGTCCACGAACTTCTTCCCACAATCGTATCCCGATGCCAGCAGATCAGGTTCGGCGGTGTTGAGGTCACCACCTTGTCCGGCTGGCTCGCCCGCAAGGTTCCCGGTCTTGATGACCGCCAGGCGAAAGTACTGGCAGCCATGGCCGACGGACGCCCGGCAAAGGCCCTGGAACTGGCCGACAGGGGGATCGCCCTCAGGGACGGATGCCTGGCGGCAACCGGCCTGGACTCCGGGACCGGCCCCGGCCATGCCGGTCTTTCCCTAATGCTGGCATGGGCTGCTGAAACCGCCGCCAACGCTGAGACCCTGAGCGACAAGCTTTCAATTATTGAAACCTGGCTGCGGGACCTGGTGGTCGCGACCATTGAGCCCGGGCTGGTCATAAACAGTGATCGGAAAGAAGACTTGCTCAGGCTGGCCGGCCAGGCGGATGTAAATTATTTGCTGGATTGCTTCGATTCACTGTTGAAAGTCCGCCGCCAACTGGAAGCTCATGCCAACCGGAGGTTGGCCCTGGAAGTACTGGGATTCCGGCTGGCCGGGATACATGCCGGCTGATAGACGGTATGCTGCCCTGACAGACAGTCCTGCCCGGCAGGCTGAAATCGCCCGGCAAGCGGCCCATCGAAACATTGACAGGAAAACAGGCTTGCAGGTCTGGCCGGCCGTTGGATTCGACAATCTTGTAATCAGGTCCGGAAGTTGGTCATAGGGCCGGCGTCCGGAGGAAAATATAATGAAATCTTGCGATACCATCCCAAATCGCCATAGGACCATGATATGGGTAAAATAGTTGGAATTCGCTTCAAACCCGGCGGGAAGATATACGACTTCGACTGCGGGGCGTTCGTGCTCCAGGTCGGAGACCCGGTAATCGTCGAAACCGAAAAAGGTCTTGGTTTCGGAACGGTTGCCCTTGCCCCCCGGCCGGCTGAAAAACCAGACCAGGAAAAACAGCTCAAAAAGGTTTTTCGCAAAGCCACCGAGAAGGACTTTCGGCAGCGTGAAAAAAACCGCAAGCTTGAAAAGCGGGCCTACACTTACTGCCTGGAGTGCATCAAGCAACTCGGCCTGAAGATGAACCTGTTTGCCGTCGAATCCACCTTCGATACCAGCCGCCTGACTTTCTTTTTTACGGCCGACGGGCGGGTAGACTTTCGCAAGCTCGTCAAGATGCTGGTCAAGCAATTCCAGGTGCGTGTCGAGATGCGCCAGGTGGGTATCCGCAACCAGGCCAAGATGTGCGGCGGCATTGGCCGCTGTGGCCGTGTCTTTTGCTGCTCCAGCTTCATGGAAAAGTTCGAACCGGTCTCGATCCGCATGGCCAAGGACCAGGGCCTGTCACTGAACCCGACCAAGATCTCCGGACAGTGCGGAAGGCTCATGTGTTGCCTGACTTTCGAAAACCAGATCTACCAGGAACTGAAGGCCACTTTTCCAAAGCTGGGCAAAACCGTCAGCACCGCCGAGGTTACCGGCAAGGTGGTCCGGCTCAACGTCATGCACAACCGGATCGCCTTGAAAGTAGAAGGCGGCCAGGAAGTCGAAGTAACCGTGGATGAAATCATAAGTTGATTGGAGCCAGCAATGACTGAACCGTTTTACGTGACGACACCGATATACTATGTAAATGCCCGGCCCCACTTGGGGCATGCCTACACTACCATCGCGGCCGACATTATAAGACGTTTCCATACCATGGTGACCGACGAAACCTTTTTTTTGACCGGCACCGATGAACACGGGGATAAGATCATGCGCGCGGCCCGCAAGGAGGGACTCAGCCCCCGGGCCTATGTTGACAAGATCAGCGCCTTGTTCCGCCGGCTTTGGCCCCAACTGAACATCTCCAATGATTACTTCATCCGCACTACCGACCCCGAGCATATCACCGTCGTGGAAAAAGTACTTCAAAAAATCTACGATCAGGGTGATATCTATTTCAGCGAATACGAAGGCAAATACTGCTTCGGATGCGAACGTTTTTATACCGAGAAGGAACTGGTGGACGGCAAGTGCCCTGATCATCAAACCGAGCCGGAAGTAATCAGGGAATCGAACTACTTTTTCAAGATGAGCAAATACCAGCAATGGTGGATCGACTATATCAACCGGCACCCCGATGTCATCCGCCCGGAACGTTACCGTAACGAGGTGCTCTCCTTTTTACGCGAACCGCTGGAAGACCTTTGCATCTCAAGACCCAAGTCGAGGATCAAGTGGGGGATCACCCTGCCCTTCGACCAGGATTACGTCACCTACGTGTGGTTCGACGCCCTGATAAACTATATTTCGGCCCTCGGGTACCCTGACGGTGAGCTGTTCAGGAAATTCTGGCCGGTGGCCAACCATATCGTCGCCAAGGATATCTTAAAACCCCACGGGATATACTGGCCGATCATGCTCAAGGCGGCCGGGATTCCGATCTACCGCCACTTGAACGTTCACGGGTACTGGAACGTGGACAACAGCAAGATGTCCAAGAGTCTGGGCAACGTGATCGAGCCCCTCCAACTGAAAAACGTCTACGGGCTGGATGCCTTCCGCTATTTCCTGGCCCGCGACATGGTCTTCGGCCTGGACTCCAGTTTCAACGAGGAAGCCCTGGTCAACCGGATAAATTCCGATCTGGCCAACGATCTGGGCAACCTGTTTTCACGGGTTCTGACCATGGCCCACAAGTATTTCGCCTCTACCGTTCCGGCCATCGACAGCTCCGTCGAGGAAGAACTGTCGCTGGGCCTGAGCCGGGAAGCGGCCCGTACCATCGATGAATTCGCCCGCCACATGGAAAACTTCGCTTTCCACAAAGCGCTCAAGAGCGTCTGGCGATTCATCAACCGCCTCAACAAGTACATCGACGTAACGGCTCCCTGGGTGCTGGCCAAGAGCAAGTCGAGCCGCAAGCAACTGGAAGTGGTAATTTACAACCTGCTGGAAGGATTGCGGGTCATATCCGGCCTGATCTACCCCGTCATGCCCGATACCGCCGCCAAGATGCAGCAGCACCTGGGGCTGGATCCTGAAACCGATTTTTACAAGATGGAGAAACTCAAGGCCTGGAAAAGCCTGCTTCCAGGCACAAAGTTGCCCAAGACGGTGGCCCTTTTCCCGAGGGTGGAAATGCCCCGGATGGAAGGCGACACCGATGACCAGGCAAGCCCACCGGGCTTGACCCCGCCCCTTTCGCCCGAAATCGAAATCGGGCAGTTCGCGGCTGTCGACCTGCGGGTTGCGACAATCATCAAGGCGGAACCGATCCCGCGGGCCAAGAAGTTGCTCAAGCTGGAAATCGATATGGGGGAAGGACGCAACCGGACCATTGTCTCCGGTATTGCAGCCAGTCACCGGCCGGAAGATTTGCCCGGCAAGCAGGTCATCGTGGTGGCCAACCTGAAACCGGCCAAGTTGATGGGTGT
>JALVRI010000154.1 GCA_027031325.1 Desulfobacteraceae bacterium | reverse complement strand
TACAAGGAAAGGGAGCGGGACTACGTGCTGGCGGCAAAGGCCATGGGGGCCGGTGACCTGCGGATAATCTTCCGCCATATAATTCCCAACACGGTGGCCGTGATCGTGACCTTTGCCCCTTTTTCCATATCCGGTGGGATCGTGGCCCTGACATCTCTTGATTACCTCGGTTTCGGTCTTCCCCCGCCCACACCTTCGTGGGGAGAGTTGCTCCATCAGGGATGGACCAACCTGGATGCCTGGTGGATATCGGCATCGGTGGTGGGGGCCATGACCATTACCCTGCTGACGGTGACCTTCATCGGCGAGGCCATCCGGGAAGCCTTCGATCCCAGGATGCATACAATTTACGAGTAGAAAGGTTTGGGAATAAAATGAAGCAAGGATCGACCATGAAAATGACTGCCAAGCGGGGCGGCTGCTGGAAAGCGATGCTTTGGGCGGCTGCAGCATTGCTGATGTTTCTTGCCGTCCTTCCGGTTCGGGATCGAGCCGGCGCCGCTGGTTTGCCGGAAGATATAAAGTGGCTCACAAATAACAGTGATCCACTTTACGCCAGCCCGGAAGCCAGGAAGGGAGGGACTTTCCACAGTGCCATCTTGTCTTTTCCGCTTACTTTCCGCACGGTGGGTCCGGATTCCAATAGTTCTTTTCGCAGCGCCATCCTGGACAACCAGCTTTCTTTGATCGGGATTCATCCCAATACCGAGCGGATCATTCCCGAGCTGGCGACCCACTGGGCCTTCGGCAAAGACAAAAAGACAATGTACTTCAAGCTCAACCCAAAGGCACGCTGGTCGGACGGCGTGCCGGTGACAGCCTCTGACTTTGCCTATACCCTGGAGTTCATGCGCTCCAGGCACATAGTGGCTCCCTGGTACAACGATTACTATACCAAGGAGATAGAACGGGTGATCGTCTATGACGATCACACCCTGGCGGTGGTGAGCACCAAGGCCCAGCCGGATTTGCATCTCAAGCTCAGTATTTCTCCCACCCCCCGTCATTTTTACGGCAGCCTGGACAAGGATTTCGTACGCAAGTACAACTGGAAGATAGTGCCCAACACCGGTCCCTACCAGATTTCAAATTTCAAGAAAGGCCGCTACGTTAGGTTCAAACGCAAAAAGAACTGGTGGGCCAAGGATTTACGCTATTTCAGAAACCGGTTCAACGTGGACCGGGTGATCTATACCGTGGTGCGGGATTTCAACCTGATGTGGACCTATTTCCGCAAGCGCAAGCTGGATACCTTCCCCATGACCATGCCCAAGTTTTGGCACGTTCGTTCCAAGATCCCCGAGATCCAAAAGGGTTACATCAACCGGATCTGGTTTTTCAACGATATGCCGCGGCCGGCGATGGGAATGTGGCTCAACCAGGACAGGCAGATCTTCAAGGATCCCAACCTGCGTTATGCTTTTGCCCATGCCATGAATGTCCGGAAAGTGATAGAAGAAGTTCTCTGGAATGATTACTACCGCCTGGAACAGATGTTCGTGGGCTACGGCAAGTATACCAACCCCAATATCCGGGCCCGGCGTTTCGATCTTTCCAAGGTGAAGTCCTACATGCAAAAAAGCGGCTGGCAGAGGGGAAAAGACGGTATATGGGAAAAGAACGGCCAGCGCTTTTCGGTAGAGGTTTCCTATAGCATCGACCAGCATACACCGCGCCTGGTGGTACTGAAGGAAGAAGCCAAAAAGGCCGGCATCGAACTGCGCCTGCAACGGCTGGATGCGGCCGCAGCCTACAAGAAAGTCATGGAGAAAAGACATGACGTGGCCTGGATGGGCTGGAGTACTTCCCTCAGACCCCAGTACTGGGAGCATTTTCATTCTGTCAATGCCCACAAGGCCCAGACCAACAACATAACCAATACCGATGATCCGGAAATGGATCGCTTGATAGAGGCTTATCGCAACAGTCTGGATGAGGCCGAGCGGATCGAGTTGTCCCACAAGATTCAGGCCCTGATTCACAGGATTGGTGCCTTTGTTCCCACCTTCATGGTGCCTTACG
>JALVRI010000153.1 GCA_027031325.1 Desulfobacteraceae bacterium | reverse complement strand
CTGTCATTCCGAGGGAACGGGCGGCTTCGATCTGGCCCCGGTGGATGGACTGGATACCGGCCCTTACTATCTCTGTTACGTAGGCCCCGGTAAAGCATGCCAAGGCGGCTATGCCGTACCAGACGGCTGATATTTCGGGTATACCGTACTTTTTGAGCAGTTCGTTGATCAGGGTCGCCAGCACGAAGTACCAGATGAAGATCTGGACCAACAAAGGTGAGCCGCGGATAAGTTCAACGTATGTCATGGCCGCCCATTTGGCGGCTGGATTGGTCGAGATACGAGCCACTCCTCCTATCATTCCGATTATTATTCCGAAGATAATGGAGTAGAGGCTGACCTTCAGAGTCAGGATCAAACCCTGGGTCAATAAACCGGCGCGCCATTGCTTGTATGCCCCCAGGGTGTCTCCGGGGTAGATGGTGTCACCTTCGGCCACCCATACATCACCCCCCGGAATGGTATATTTTTCTGTTTCGCCCTCGCTGGTCTTTAAGGTGACAACCGCAGACTCCTTCAAGGTCTCTATCTTGGCGACCGTACCTTCGGCTTTGGCGGCAACGGCAATTTGGGACTGATTGTAAAAGTACTTGGGCAGGATATTCCAGCGCCATACATAGTCGATCTTTATGGTTGCCAGGTAAAGGGCCAGCATGATGCCAAGGAGGCATAAAAGGTAAACCCCCATCCAGCTGTAACGGTTAAGTTTGCTCCTATTGCGGTCTATGCCTGATGCTTGCATCGGTCTGAAAAGTTTCCTTGTTGGATGCCGTTGGCATGCGTTTTTCCGTCCGACAGGTTCATGGCAAGTTCCTAAATCCTGGCTAAGGTAACGGTTAGGCAGACAAAGGAGTCCATGGATCTGTCACTAAAGCCTGCTCATAGTGCGGCAGGCTGGCCCCATGACCGGCCAGCCTGCCGCCATAATGGTATGAAATAGGCAAAAGGCCTAGTCGAGTTCTTTCATCCAGTCTGTGCTGCGGATCCACTTGTTGTAGATTCTTTCATAGCGGCCGTCGTTGCGCAGTTGGCGCAGAAAGTTGTTGAGCCAGTTGAGAAAATCGGGATCGCCCTTGCGGATGGCCCAGGCCAGGGGCTCGTAAGTGATGGGCTTGTCGAGCCAGACCAGCTTGCCGGTCCCTTGTTTTTCATAAAAGCTGGCGCAGAAGGGCAGATCGTAAACGAAGGCGTCAGCCTTGCCGTTGAGCACCTCCAGGGCCGCTTCGGTTGAATCCTCGAAGGATTTGTAAGTGGCCTTGGGCATCAGGCGTCCGATGGCCTGCTCGCCGGTGGTTCCCAGCTTGGAAGTGATCACGTATTTTTTGTTGTTGAGCTGTTTGTAGGAGGTGATCTTGCCCTTGTGTTTCTTGTTGAGCAGGATCGTCTGGCCGATAATTATATAAGGATTGGCAAAATTGATGCTGAGGTTACGTTCCTGGGTGATGGTCATTCCGCTGATGATGATATCGAACTTTTTGGTTTGCAGGGCGGGGATGATTCCGTCCCAGGCGGTGTTGATGAGCTTGAGCTTGACTTTCATGGCCTTGGCCATTTCCTTGGCCACATCGATGTCAAACCCAATGAACTGTCCTTTCTTATTGGTCATTTCAAATGGCAGGTAGCCGGCTTCAAAACCAACCCGAAGTTCTCCGCGGTCGATGATCTCTTTGAGGGTCGATTTTTTCCACAACTCGATGTCGGATCCGAACGCGGTGGTGGCTACACAAAAAGCCGTCATCACAACCAAGGCTAACGCTAAACAAAACCCTTTTTTCATGATCCTCTACCTCCTCCTTGAATAATTTTGATTGTCAACAAAAAGGTACCGCCAGGGCCCCAAAGGCCCCCCAAGCTATCTAAAAGGCGCATACTAAAAGCTTTTGATAAAGCTTTCAAGCTCAAATATGAGCTTGATAAAATAAATCCGCTTCAGCAACAAGGCCCGAAAAATCCACCTTTTGTCCCCCTGGTCGTCCGGAAGGCAGTAGCCGCCTGGAGGGACCATTTTCGAGCAGCAATGGAC
>JALVRI010000152.1 GCA_027031325.1 Desulfobacteraceae bacterium | reverse complement strand
CTGGTGCGGGCGGTGGATCTCGGCCTCGAGCTTGCGCCCGGGGCCATGGTGTATCCTTTTCCCAACGTGGGCAGCTACTTTGGCGGCGACTTGTTGGCCGGGATAGTCTTTGCCGGGCTCCATGAGCTTAGTGAAGCGGCCCTCCTGGTGGATGTGGGAACCAACGCCGAGGTCGTCCTGGGCAACTCGGAATGGATGGTGGCTTGTGCCGGAGCGGCCGGCCCGGCTCTGGAGGGCGGGGTGACCAGGATGGGCATGCAGGCCGGGCCGGGCGTTATCGACAAGGTCAGGATCGATCCCCAAACAGGCACGATCGAAGTTCATACGATAGGCCAGCGTCCGCCGGTGGGCATCTGCGGCTCCGGGCTGATTGATCTGGCCGCCCAGCTTTTCCTGGCGGGCATGATCGATATCAGGGGCAAGCTCCAGCAGGCCGCCTGTGGAGACTTGCTTAGCGTAAGCCAGGGGCTGGCACGTTTGACGGTGGTACCGGCCGGCAAATCGGGCACCGGGCAGGATTTGACCATCTCCCAGGCCGATCTTGACAGCCTGGTAAGATCCAAGGCGGCCATGTACACTATCCTGGAGACCATCACCGCCACGGTGGCCATGGAGTTGGGCCGGGTGAATCGCTTTTACATAGCCGGTACTTTCGGATCTTTCATCGATCCCCGCTCGGCCGTAACAATCGGCATGTTGCCCGACCTGCCGCTGGAAAGTTATAAAATACTCGGCAACAGCAGCCTGGAGGGTGCCACCCTGGCCTTGCTTTCGCGGGGTATTCCAAGGGTTGTCAGCCGTATCTGCGACCGGATCACCTACATCGAACTCAACGTCAACCAGGAATTCATGAACCGGTTCTCGGCGGCCAAGTTCATTCCCCACACCGATTTGAGCAGGTTTCCATCGGTTCAGGCGGCCCTGAAAGGTTAGCTTTGCCCGTTGCGGGCGCTCTCCTATTTTTTTATCCTTGATCTTCTGAGTTGGACGTACCCGTTGCGCACGGAAAGGTAGGGATCCAGGGAAGCCTTCTTGAGGGCTTCGTAATCGCCGAGATAAAACGAAAGGCGGTTGAAGTCACGGTAGGCTTTCAAGGCCCATTCATCCCTTGAAGGGGTTACGTAGGAAAGTGGATTGAGGTAGTAATCTCCCACCAGACCAACGGTGTCGCGCAGGGTGGAAGGCCCTATGATGGGCAGGACCAGGTAGAAACCTTCGCCTATTCCCCAGCGTCCCAGGGTTTGGCCGGTATCCTCGCTGGGAGGGTTCAGTTCGGGATAGTCTTTGGCCGGGTTGCCGAAACCGAGCACGCCGATGGTGGTGTTGGTAAGGAAACGGGCGAATTCCGCCTCGGCCGCTTTACCCTTGCCCTGGAGGAGGCAGTTTGCCAGCCTGATGGGAGTGGCCAGGTTGATGAAAAAATTTTTGACCCCCCTCCTGATGGTTTCCGGCATTACCGCCCGGTAGCCCTTTGCCAGGGGGCGCATAATCCAGGTGTAAAGCTTGTCGTTGATCTGGAACATAACCCGGTTGAAGCCTTCCAGGGGGTCAGCGATGGCGGGCTCTTCTTCCAATTCGTCTTCAAGTTCATCCTCCAGTTCATCTTCCAGTTCATCTTCCAGTTCTTGACCGGAGATTTCCTGCTCGGAGGCCCGCTTGAAGTAGCGCCGGTCGTCTTCTTTGCCCGGCCAGGCTTCGCCCGCCTTTGGCCAGCTGAAGGCGTAGGCCGATTGCGGGTTGCCTTTGCTTGCCGCCGGAACCGAAGAACACCCGCTTGCGGCGGCAAGGACGAGCAAGCTGAAAAGGGCCGCCAGGGCCTGCTTACTTGCTCTTTGAGGTACGTTTCTTTTTCTGCTCGGCAAGTTTGGTCTCCAGGCGTTTGATAAGGTATTGCGGCGGGTGCTTCCTCAGGATTTCGGAGAATTGAACGCGGTAGTTTTTTACCAGGCTGACGCCGTTTTCAACCAGGATGTCATAGACCTTCCAACGGCCGTCGATCTTTTTCATCCTGTAGGCAATCGGTA
>JALVRI010000151.1 GCA_027031325.1 Desulfobacteraceae bacterium | reverse complement strand
CGGTGGTGGTCCTGGAAGCCATGAAAATGGAAAACGCCTTGCCTGCACCTTGCAGCGGCACCGTCAAGGCCATCAACTTCGACACCGGTGACTCGGTTGCCAAGGGTGACGTCTTGGCGGTCATCGGCTGATATTTGGTTGAATCAGCCTGAATACTTTAACAGTGTTGCAAAGTGTGCGATGGAGCATGCCGGGAAGCCGCCCGGTTTCCTGCTCCATCGTTTTGCCGGCGGGACGAAAGGTTTGAATCCTGCCGTCTATTTGAAAGGAGATTCGGGATCATGAAGATCCATGAATATCAGGCCAAGCAACTGTTCAAGCAATATGCCGTCCCCATACCTGAAGGCCAGGTGGCCTTTGACGTGGAGCAGGCCAAGCAGATAGCCGCCGGGCTGGGCGGCTTCCCGGTGGTGGTCAAGGCCCAGATTCATGCCGGCGGGCGGGGCAAGGGCGGGGGTGTCAAACTGGCCCACAGCCTGGACGAGGTGGAGCAGGTAGCCGGTCAATTGATCGGCATGAACCTGGTGACCCATCAGACCGGCCCCGAAGGACGCTTGGTGCGCAAGGTGTTGGTGGAACAGGGACTGCAGATCGAAAAAGAACTCTATTTCAGCCTTGTGCCCGACAGGGCTACGGCCAAGGTCGTTATCATGGCGAGCCGTGCCGGCGGGATGGACATCGAGGAGGTGGCCGAAAAAACGCCCGAGCAGATCGTCAAGGTATATGTCGATCCCCTGGTCGGGCTCCAGGCTCATCATTGCCGCCAAGTGGCTTTCGGCCTGGGGCTCACCGGTGCCTTGATGAAAGCCATGACCCAGCTGACAACCCAGCTTTTCCGGCTTTTTGTTGACTACGACTGCAGCCTGGTGGAGATCAACCCCCTGGTGATAACGGCCGATCAGCAGCTGCTGGCCCTGGATGCCAAGATAAATTTCGACGACAACGCCCTTTTCAGGCACAAGGATATTGTCGAGCTGCGGGATCTGGACGAAGAGGATCCCCTTGAAGTAGAGGCCTCCAAATACAACCTCAACTACATCAACCTGGACGGCAAC
The DNA here is from genome assembly GCA_027031325.1 of Desulfobacteraceae bacterium. GTDB lineage: Bacteria > Desulfobacterota > Desulfobacteria > Desulfobacterales > Desulfosarcinaceae > JALVQM01. Next base: position 5,322 of record JALVRI010000151.1, on the reverse strand, counting down.
GTCGGCAACATGGTCAACGGAGCCGGCCTGGCCATGGCGACGATGGACATCATCAAGCTGGCAGGAGCCGAGCCTGCCAATTTCCTGGATGTCGGTGGCGGCGCCGACGCCGAGATGGTTGAAAACGGATTCCGGATTATCCTCAGCGATGAGAATGTCAAAGGAATCCTGATCAACATTTTCGGCGGGATCCTGCGATGCGATGTGTTGGCAGAGGGTGTCGTCAAGGCTGCCCGGAAGACCGGAATCAACGTGCCGGTGGTGGTACGCATGGAAGGAACCAACGTGGAGGAGGGGCGGCGTATCCTGGCAGAGTCGGGCCTGAACCTTATCTCGGCCACGGATTTGAAGGATGCGGCGGCCAAGGTGGCCGAAATAGTCAAATAGTGATGAAGCGGGCCGAAGCTAATGCCCGCCTGTAATTTCATCCTGGCGATACGAGGTGACAATGAGCATATTCGTGGATAAATCGACCAAGGTTCTGGTTCAGGGGATTACCGGCCGGGAAGGCCAGTTTCACACCCGCCAGTGCATGGAATACGGTACCCGGGTGGTTGCCGGGGTGACTCCCGGCAAGGGCGGCCAGCAAATGGATTCTGTTCCTGTCTTCAACACCGTGGCCGAAGCCCGGGCGGAAACCGGGGCCGATTGCAGCCTGATTTTCGTGCCTCCGCCTTTTGCCGCAGATGCCATTCTGGAAGCGGTGGATGCCGGAATCGAGCTGATCGTGGCCATTACCGAGGGTATCCCGGTATTGGACATGATGAAGGTAAAAAGATACATCCAAAACAGCCCCAGCCGGCTGATAGGCCCCAATTGCCCGGGAATCATCACACCGGGACAGTGCAAGGTGGGTATCATGCCCGGTCCCATCCATAAGCCGGGCGGTCCCATCGGGGTGGTTTCCCGTTCCGGGACCCTGACTTACGAAGTGGTTCACCAGCTTACCCGGGAAGGCATCGGCCAGACCACCTGCATCGGTATCGGTGGCGACCCGGTCAATGGAACCAATTTCATAGACTGCCTGGCCGCTTTCCAGGACGATCCCGATACCAAGGGTATTGTCATGGTGGGAGAGATCGGCGGATCGGCCGAAGAAGAGGCCTCCAGGTTCATCACCGAGCAGGTAAACAAGCCGGTGGTAGGCTTCATCGCCGGCCTTTCGGCGCCTCCCGGCCGCAGGATGGGGCATGCCGGGGCCATAATCAGTGGCAAGAGCGGTACGGCCCAGGGAAAAATCGAGGCCATGGAAGCGGCCGGAATCCATGTTTGCCGTGATCTTGGCCGCCTGGGCGAGTTGTGCGCCAAGGTGTTTAAAGATGCATGAAATGGGCATTGCCCTGGAGGTGATCCGGATCGCCGGAGAATCGATTCCGGCCGAACATGCCGGCGCCCGAATCGAGCGGATCAATCTCAAGGTGGGCAAGCTGGCAGCGGTGGTTGCCGACAGCTTGCTCTTTTGCTTTCAGGTGGCCTCCAAGGATACCCCGGCCGAGGGAGCCGAGCTGGTAATCGAACAGATCCCGGTCAAGCTTTACTGCCGTGACTGTGGCCGGCAGTGGACGGTGGAAGAGCCGGTTTTCGTCTGTAACGGCTGCGGGTCGGCCCAAGTCGAGATGATCTCCGGACGGGAGCTTGATATTGATACCATCGAACTAGTTGACGAGGACAGTGATGATAACCAGCCTGGGTGAAAGACATCTGCTTTTGAGGCACCATGAGCATGGACATGGGCACGATCATGGCCATGGCGACCTGATTGAAACCAAGACCCGTGGCAGCCGCCGGATCAAGGTGGTCAAGCGGGTACTGGACGCCAATGATATAACCGCCGGCCGTAACCGGGAGCTTTTTGCCTGTAAAAAGGTATTCGTGCTCAACATGATGAGCTCTCCGGGTTCGGGCAAGACCACCACCTTGGAAAAAACCCTGGCCCGCTTGATGCCCGAGATGAAAGCAGCTGTGATCGTCGGTGATATTTGCACCACCAACGATGCCGACCGCCTGGCATCCTCCGGGGCGCCGGTTGTCCAGATAAATACGGACCAGTTCGGCGGCGACTGCCACCTGGCGGCCCATGTGATCGAAAAGGCCCTCGATGGCATCGACCTGGATGCCATCGACCTGTTGATCGTAGAAAATATCGGCAATCTGGTGTGCCCGGCCGAGTTCGACATCGGGGAAGACAAGCGGGTGGTGGTCCTTTCGGTCACCGAAGGGGAAGACAAGCCGGCCAAGTACCCCTTGATGTTCCGGGTCTGTGACGCGGCCCTTATCAACAAGACCGATTTATTGCCTTACCTCGACTACGACTTGAAAGCGGCCGAGGAGACTATTGCCAGGATCAATCCCGGTATGTCTGTTTTCAAGATTTCCGCCAAGACGGAAGATGGTTTCGACGCCTGGCTGGACTGGCTGAAAGACCAGGTAAGGGTAAAGCTGGGTTAAACCCGGTCAACCTGAATCAACAAAAAAGGTATTTCCCGCCTCCTTGTTGGATGGAGAAATACCTTTTTTGTTTCTATCTCAGCAGGCACAGCTGGCTTTCTTTCGATGCTCGGCCCAGAAGGGTGACAGCTTACGCAGGCGCTCGATGATGGGCGGCAATTTTTCGATCACCAGGTCGACTTCTTCTTCGCTGTTGTAGATGCTGAGGCTGAAACGGATCGAGCCGTGGGCCGCCGTGAAAGGCACACCCATGGCCCTCAACACGTGGGACGGTTCGAGAGAGCCCGAGGTGCAGGCCGAACCGGACGAGGCGCAGATGTTGAACTCGTTCATCAGCAGCAGGATGGCCTCTCCTTCCACGAATTCGAAAGCGATGGAAGTGGTGTTTGGGAGGCGCTTTTCGGGGTTGCCGTTGACCATGGCGTTTGGAATGCGCGCCAGCAGTTCTTTTTCCAGCTTGTCGCGAAGTTTCTTGACCCGTTTGTTCTCCTCTTCAAGGTGGGCGGCTGCCAGCTCGGCGGCTTTTCCCAGCCCGATGATGGATGCCACGTTTTCGGTTCCGGCCCTGCGGCCCCTTTCCTGGTGCCCCCCCATCAGAAAAGGAGCGAACTTGGTTCCCCGCCTCACGTAGAGGGCGCCTACCCCCTTGGGGGCGTGGAGCTTGTGTCCGGACAGGGAAAGCATCTGGACCTTGTTTTCCCCCAGGTTGATGGGGACCTTGCCGACTGCCTGGACGGCGTCGGTGTGAAACACCGCCCCGTGATCGGTGACCCTGGCGGCGATCTCTTCGACCGGGAAAATAACCCCGGTTTCGTTGTTGGCCCACATGACACTGACGATGGCCGTGTCATCGCTGAGGTGATCGTAGAGGTAATCCAGGTCGAGGTTGCCCTGGCCGTCTACGGGCACGAAGGTCACCCGGTAACCCTGGGAGCCCAGGTATTCCGCCAGGTTCTTGACCGCCGGGTGTTCAACCTTGGTGGTGATGATATGGCGCTTGTCGGGATTCGAGCGCAAAGCGGCCCAGATGGCGGTGCTGTCGCTTTCGGTGCCGCAGGATGTGAAAATAATTTCCTCCGGCCCGGCACCAAGCAGAGCGGCCAATTTCTCCCGGGCCTCTTCGACCTTGGCGGCCACCTGGCCTCCGAAGGTGTGCATGCTGGAAGGATTACCATAGAATTCAGAAAAATAGGGCAGCATTTCCTCGACAACTTCGGGGGCCACGCGGGTGGTGGCGTTGTTGTCCATGTAAATCGGTTTCATCAGCGCACCTCCTCTACCACCAGGCTGTCGGTGACAAGTTCCTTGAGTTTGGCTTCCACGTAATCCTTGAGGGTGACCTGGCTCATCTGGCACGAGGCGCAGGAACCCTGGAGCTTGACCAGCACCGTGTCGCCGTCCACATCCACCAGCTCTATGTTGCCTCCGTCCTGGAGCAGCTGGGGCCGGATTTCGCGCTCCAACGTCTCCTGGACCAGGCGTATTTTCTCTATGTTGGTAAGCCGCTTGGGCTTGGGTTTTTTCTCGGCCGGACGCCCCAGCTCGGCATCGATGATGGCCTGGATCTTCTCGTGGCAATTGCCGCAGCCACCGCCGGCTTTTATATAATTGGTGACTTCCTCGATGGAAGCCAGCTTGTTTTCGTTGACCGCGCGCCTGATTTGGACGTCGGTTACCCCGAAGCATTCACATACGATTTCGCCCTCGATTTTTTTCTCGGGCTGGCCCCGGTAGTGGGCGATGGCCTTTTCGAGGGCATCCCGGCCCATCACCGAGCAGTGCATCTTTTCCTTCGGCAGTCCCCCCAGGTACTCTGCGATCTGTTCATTTGTTATCTTGGCCGCTTCATCCACGGTTTTCCCAATGATCATTTCGGTCAGGGCCGAGGACGAAGCTATGGCACTGGCACAACCGAAGGTTTTGAACTTGGCATCGACAATGCGTTCGTTCTCGTCGACCTTGAAAGTCAATTTAAGGGCGTCACCGCAGGCCAATGACCCGACTTCGCCCACACCGTCGGCATCTTCTATCTCACCCACGTTACGGGGATTGAGGAAGTGTTCCTTGACTTTGTCAGTGTATTCCCACATGCTTTTCCTCCCAGGTTGAAAAACCGGTTGATTTGTTTCTTGCCACGTGCTTAGCAGGTGGTAGAAAGCATAATTTTTGAAGCCCTGGCGCTTTGGGGGCTTCACTTCATCCGGTCAATGACTGTATTTTGACGCCGCATTGCCCGGTTTTACTCACCTTTTTGATTATAAACATCAATTTTGGAAATAAAAGTTTTTCCGGCAACAGTTTTTAATAAGGGTGGCGGCCGGCCTGCCGTTCCTAACCTGAAGGGAGGTAAATCATGGAAGTCCGTCCGGCAGTTTTTGCAGGAAGCTGGTATCCAAGTGGTGCCGATGGCTGCTTGCGCCAGATAGACGAGTTTTTGGGCCAGTACGACACAGGCCGATTGGAGGGAAAACAATACCTCGGGGCAATAGTCCCGCATGCCGGCTGGTTTTTCTCGGGTGCTCTGGCCTGCAACGCGATTGCCCTTTTGGGGGGCGACCAACAGCCGGATGTGGTGGCTGTCTTCGGAATGCACCTCCATCCGGCTTCAAAGGCTTACATGATGACTTCCGGTGCCTGGGAAACTCCCTTGGGTCCCTTGCAAATCCATGAGGAGCTTGCCGGCGAGCTGGCCCGGCGGTTCGATTTTCAAATCGAAACCTGCAGCCGCTTTTCCCAGGACAATACCATCGAGCTCCAGTTGCCGTTTGTGCGCCGGTTTTTCCCTTCGGCCAAGGTGGTGACAGTCGGGGTCCCGCCCAGGGCCGAGTCCCTGGAGATAGGGCGTACGCTCGTACGGCTTGCCCGCCAACAAGG
>JALVRI010000150.1 GCA_027031325.1 Desulfobacteraceae bacterium | reverse complement strand
TGTACTGGTCGATGGGCTTTCCATAGATACGGCCCTCAGGCCGGAAACGATAACCGTAAATCCGGCCCCTGGTGAGCAATTCCTCCAGAAATTCGGGGGCCAGTTCGGCGTGCCATTTTTCCGGCACGTAGCGCAGGGCGTTTTTCAAGGCCAGCCTGATATCATTTTCAGACAGGGACAGGACGCGCTTGGGAGCCCGGCGGATCCCTTTTTCGAAAACCGGCGGGGCGGGAAGTTCCTTGAAGATCCTGTCCAGCCTTATCCGCATGGCCGAAGCCACCTGCAAGTTGTCAATCATGGCCGCACCTCCTGGAAAGCAGTTGTATATGCTTGTATATGCATTTAGCATATTTGCTGTCAAGTTCCAATCAATCAGGCCTGCAGACCCCTTCCTCACGGGAAGGATATCTTGTTTATTTATTTGCAATATCCGGTATTTTGTAGATATTTGACAAAATTTCTCTATTTGTATATGGTTGTCTATACATTAATAAAATCAATTCGATTCTCAGCGGTTTTAAAGGACTACCATGACAGGGCGATTGCAGGCGGATTCACAGGCGGCGCTTACGGCCCGGCCCCTTTACAAACAGGTCAAGGACTATATCGAGCAGCGGGTCAAGTCCGGAGACTGGCCTCCCGAAACCCGGATTCCCTCGGAAAACGAGCTGGTCAAGACCCTCGGTGTCTCGCGCATGACCATCAATCGCGCCCTGCGGGAATTGAGCAACGCCGGGCTGCTGATCCGCCTCCAGGGGGTCGGGACCTACGTGGCGCCCCGCAAGCCGGTCTCGGCCCTGCTTGAAATCCGTTCCATAGCTGACGAGATCGAAATGGCCGGCGGCCGTCACACCAGCACCGTCCATCTCCTGCAGGCAGAAAAGGCCTCTCCGGTCCTGGCGGCCCGGATGGAAATTGCCCCCGGTTCTAGGGTGTTTCATGCCATCCTGGTCCATGCCGACAGGGATGTGCCGATCCAGCTTGCCGATCGTTACGTCAACCCTGCAGTGGCCCCTGATTTTCTCAAGCAGGACTTTACCAGGACAACCCCCAACGAGTACCTGGTAAGCATATGTCCGCCCACGGAAGTGGAGCATATAATCGAAGCCGTCCTGCCGGATCAACGCACCGGGCGCCTGTTGGCAATAAACCGCCATGAACCGTGCCTGGTACTGCACCGCAAGACATGGGTGGGCAATACCGTGGCAACCAGCAGCCGTTTCTTTTATCCCGGTTCCCGATATCGGCTGGGTGGTCGTTTCAAGCCGGCCAGCGACTCCCACCGGGTGATAACCTGAGCGCCAGCGAGGCTGCCTGCTTAAGCCCGGCAAGGAGAAATCTAATATGACCGCGAAAGTCATTCTCGGTGACCACGGATTCACCCTGGAACAACTTGTTCAAGTGGCCCGCGACAATACACCGGTTGAACTTGACCCCCAGGCGGCCCGCCAGATAGAAAAATCGGCCCGCCTGGTTGACCGCTGGGTGTCTGAGGGCCGTACCATCTATGGCATAACCACCGGATTCGGGGTTCTGAGCGACGTGCTCATCTCCAGGGAAGACACCCGCCGTCTGCAGGTAAACCTGCTCAAGAGCCATGCGGCCGGTGTGGGCAGACCCATGGACCGCCAGACCGTCCGGGCCATGATGACCCTGCGGGCCAAGGACCTGGCAAGGGCCAACTCCAGCGCCCGTCTCGAGACCGTCCGCCAATTGATAGCCATGCTGAACAAGGACATAATCCCCCTGGTCCCTGAACAAGGCTCGGTGGGAGCAAGCGGCGACCTTTGTCCCATGGCCCACATGGCGCTGGTTATGATCGGTCTTGGCCGGGCCATGGTGGACGGCCGCGAACTTCCGGGAGCCGAAGCCCTGGCGGCCAAAGGCCTCGATCCGATCGTACTGGGCTCCGGGGAAGGGCTGGCCCTGGTTAACGGAACCCAGGCCATGACCGCCATCGGCTCCCTTGCCATCTGGGATGCCCGCAACCTGGTCAAACTGACAGACATAGCGGCCGCCATGAGCCTGGA
>JALVRI010000149.1 GCA_027031325.1 Desulfobacteraceae bacterium | reverse complement strand
GGATACGGTTGACCAGGGGCTCGGTTATTTCCGGTTCCACGTCCTGGGGCGGGATGCCGGCTTTGCGTTTCTGAACAAAAGGAGAATTGAGGGCTTTTTCAAAAAAATCCGGCTTGAGCGAAACGCGGACCGCCCTGCCTGTTGCCTGATCAATGAGGGTAAAAGCCATCTTGTTGTAATACAGCTTTTGAATATTGGACTTGCCGTAGGTGCATCCGGTGGCAAGCATGATGCCGTCCAGAAAGCAACCTGCCGCATGACCCTTGCCGGTTTCCGAGATCACGGCCAGCTCCTTGTCCTGGGCCCGCTCCACACCGAGCACCTTCATGGCCGCCAACCCGGCTTTAATACCCATCGGCATTGCCGGGCACTTGTGTCCGTGAAACTTCAAACCGATTTCAAAAAGTTCTTCTAATTGCATGATATATCCTCCTTTAAAAAGTTTATCTTTCATATCCCGAGCAGGGAATACACATATGACTTTTGCCCACTACCCGCAGGTAGACCTTGGATACCAGCTCCCCGCAATTATCGCAGGGAACAAGGCCCATGATTTCACCGAAATCATCGCCCCACAGATAGTCTTCGACCGAACCGATTGTCAGCACCTCGTCTTCCGGAGCGTCCCATACGATGTCGGCCATTTCCCAGGCTTCTTCTGCGGGTATCTCCGTCGGCGCAATGCCCTGGCCACGCTTGCGCATGAAAGCAGATTCGGCAATGGCCTTGTGACGGCCCGGCTTGTATGAAACGCGCACGGCTTTCTGATTTTTCTTATCAATCAAAGTCAAAGCCAGTTTCCCCCAACCCTCCTTTGCACGCTTGTGCGCCAACCGGTGCCCGCTGAGGGGATCCAACAGTAAAAATGAAAAGCGCCGCCTGCCGCCAAGTTGCCGCGAACGGCAAACCCCGGCAGAAAAACCCCTGCCCGGGATCAGAATTATTCAAAATCAAACCCCGCCAGATATTCTGACAGCTTTTTTTGGTTTTCCCCGCTCAGTTCCGGACAGTGCTCAGGCCCCCGGCCACCTTCCATCACCTGGGCGGCAAAGGCCATGCAGGTGGGCTGGCCGCATTTTTTGCAATTAGTCTTGGGCAGCAGCTTCAAAATCTCGATCAATTTCGGTTTGACCTTTCCCGTATAGCAAGGCGTGATCGAATCGCGGCTTTCCCAGGCCTGGTTGATTTCGTTTTTGAGCCATTCCAGGATGCGATCGGCTTCCTGTTCGTCTTTGAGCGCATTAACAGCGATTTCCCGTGCTCCCACCTTGATGATTTTCCCTTGATGATGAAAGATAACCTCCGGCGGATCGTCCAGGTATTGGGTGCCCCCCAGGACTGCATTAAGATATGGCAGTGCTTCACCCACATCCTCGTTCAGGCGTGCTATACAATGCACTGACTGAAAGCTTGGATTGCATTCGGGGCGAAAGACATTTTTGGTGTATCCGGAAAGCAGCATTTTGTCACCTCCGTCGGGAAAGCCCGTTGCCTCGGCCATCCTGCCCCGACCGGGACACAACCCTTTTTACTGCCGCCTTGACACAATCGATATCGGCCCGTTGCAGGTCAAAATCCTTGTTCTTCTCAATACCCTCGTCGGTGATCACGAGGTAGTGTGTCAGCGGGATGTCGACGTTTTCCAGCACCGCCCTGGCGCAACCGATCTGGCAGCCGTCGATGGCCACCAGCACCGGAACATCCCTGGCCGAACGGACAAAGCCTGAAAGCCGGCCGCCGATACCGGCCAGGCAAAACATCCTGCCAAAGCCCTCGCAGGTCAGCTCCACGGCGGCCTGGTTGGCCAGCTGGCCCACGTTGGAGCCTCCCGAACAGGGCAAAATCATCAATTCACCGCCACCGGCACAACATTTCCCGGACATTGCTGCCTCCTATTTTTCAATCCAGGCTTTGACCTCTTGCTTGCCCGGTATTTTGCCCACCGATTTCACCTCGCCGTCCACCACCACCGCGGGAGTACCAAATACCCCGTAGCCGGCGATTTCCATCACGTCGGTGACTTTCTCCACAAC
>JALVRI010000148.1 GCA_027031325.1 Desulfobacteraceae bacterium | reverse complement strand
ATTTCCTTCCGGCCTACCTTGCCTGTGTCATTGTCCTGATGCTTTGGCCGGGCCTGATTACTTACCTTCCGGGCCTGGTTCATTATTGACGGAAGGAAAAAAAGCGGCTGACTTGGGCCGACCAGGTGGGTTTTGCGGGCGGGAGAGTCTTTTGTTATCCTGAGGATCGGCTTGGTCGCGGGGAATTTAATGGGTGGTCTTCGAGGCTCTCGAGATCTTCAAGATAGTCCACGTCCCGGAAGTAATGTTCGCCGTCTACCTCGATTTCAAGTACTTCTTCCGTGTTGTCTGCTACTATCAATCTTCCTCCAAAGTCGTCTTTCAACCTGCAAAGGCTCGTATACCATTTTGCGCCGAAAAGAACCGGGTTTCCCCGGCGGCCCTTGAATACAGGCAGAACGATGGTTTTACGACACCCGAAAAAAGCGGACACCATGGAGTTGATCAGCCCGGCTGATACCAGTGGCTGATCAGCAAGCATGACAACGTATGCCTGCCAGTTTTCACCGGCCGCTGTCACGCCCCTTGCAAGAGAACTGCCCATTCCGTGCAAATAGTCCGGGTTATGGACAAGTTCCAGCTTTTTTTCCGGCAGGTAGGGTAGCAAATGGTTGCGAATTTGGTCGGCTCCGTGGCCTAACACGAGATAGATTTTTTCCAGGTCCGATGCGAGGGCTGAATCAAGGGCCCAGGTCAGCAAGGGCCGCTTCCTGAAGGTAACAAGCTGCTTTAGCCGACCGAAGCGCCGTGAGGTACCGGCGGCAAGCAGGATACCGGCTGCATGCTTGGTGATATCGCCAGGTCTTCCCCCGGCGGTGTCTGTTTGCGTTTTTGTTGGCATGTCTCTTTCTTATATCCTAACTTGGCGGGTTCGTATATCCGTGAGTCCGGGTCGCTTAATGAAAGTATTATAAACCGCGATTAACTCTGCTCAAGGAAAAACTGCTCTTTTGGGATAATTTTTCAACAGCCCGTTAAACCCGGATTATGCAGCTTGCGAGTTTGCCGAAGATGGGAGGCGGAGGGCAGGCAGACCTACTTTGGCACTTCAACTGCCCTCCAGCAAAGTAGCTTCGGTAAAATCGCAAGCTCCTTGCGGCTTCAAATGCCTGAGGGATTTTTACCGATTGAACTTCATCTTTCGGGTGAAAGCACGGGCAGGAACAAATACATGCAAACTTATGCAATAATTCAATGAAATTACTTGTCAGGCATTTGAAGTGCATAATCCGGGTTAGATTGTCAATTCCCCTGGTTTGGATTCTAACTGCGAAACTTCAGATTTTAACTTGACAGGAATTACCTGAGCAATCTATATGGATGTCATCATAATATAAGCAATTAACAAGCCGCACCACCCAAAAAAACTTGTTAAATCCGGCAATGGCCTTTAAGGCGGATTGCCAAGTGTTCCTGCCGGCAATTTCCGCACACCATATTTGCGCATTTTTTCAGTATCTGTATGCAAGGAAAGGGTATGGAAAATCTATTTCGTTATTTCAAGATGTTCATGTTGTGCGTTTTGGGGCTTAGCTGCTCCTGGGGGCAGGTTGCGGCCCAAACCACCGTCAGCGGCAACATTAGCGTGGATACGATCTGGACAGCAGCAGAAAGTCCTTATCTTGTTACCTCGTCCATCACCGTCCAGGGCACGGACGGCACAGACGGTGTCACCACCCTGACCATCGAGCCCGGGGTCAAGGTACGCTTTGCCCGCTACGCCAGGCTGACCGTAGGGGGAGGTTCCGGAGATCCTGGAGCGCTTAGAGCCGAAGGCACGGCCGAAAATCCCATCGTCTTTACCTCAGATCAAGCAACCCCGGCTGCCGGAGACTGGTACGGGCTGCGCTTTGAAGACACGTCCGACGACAGCCTGAGCCGGTTGTCATACTGCCGGATCGAGTACGCCGGCTACAGGCAGGGTGCGGTCAGGCTCGATCTGGCCTCGCCGGTTTTGGATCATCTGACCATATCGGACAGCAAATCTTACAGTATTTACGGCAACACCACCACGGCGTCAATTTCAGGCTGCACA
>JALVRI010000147.1 GCA_027031325.1 Desulfobacteraceae bacterium | reverse complement strand
GTTTGCAACCTGCTTGCAAACCGCAAGATAACTTTCAAGGTGGATAAGAACCTTGTCCGCGGCCTGGATTACTACACCCGGACGGCCTTCGAGCTTCAGACCGGTGCCCTTGGTGCCCAAAGCGCGGTGGCCGGCGGCGGCCGCTACGACGGGCTGGTGCAGGCCCTGGGCGGACCTGACATCCCGGCCATCGGTTTTGCCATCGGTTTCGACCGCCTGGCCGAGATAGTGGCCAGTGTGCGCCGGCCTGAAAAAGCAGGGCCCCGGCTTTTTATCGCCGCCCTGGGTGACAGGGCCCGCGACCTGGCTTTCCGGTGGCACCTGGATCTTGCCCTGGCAGGGATCAGCAGCGCCATGGAGTTTGGCTCAAGGAGCCTCAAGAGCCAGATGAAACGGGCCGACCGGCTGGGGGCTCCCTTCGTCCTGATCGTGGGCGATAGCGAAATTGAGTCCGGCCGCCTCATCCTGCGCAACATGCAGACCAAGCAGCAGGAAGAGGTCGTCCTGGATGAAACAGTGAACTTCCTGGTCAAAAAGTTGACCTGAGACAAGAAAAGGAGAAGGTACCTTGGCAGACATCCTGGCAGACATGCGCAGAACCCATCATTGCAACCAGTTGGGAAAAGAGGACGTTGGCAGGCAGGTAGTCCTGATGGGCTGGGTCCAGCGCCGCAGGGACCACGGGGGTGTTATTTTCGTCGACCTGCGTGACCGTGAAGGAATCACCCAGGTGGTTTTCAATCCCGAAGTCGATGCCCGGGTGCATGCCAAGGCCCATGCCTTGCGCAGCGAGTATGTCATCGGGGTGCGCGGCAAGGTGGACCCGCGGCCCGATGGCATGGTCAACCCCAAGCTCAAGACCGGGGCAATCGAGGTGACCGTCACCGAGCTCAAGATTTTCAACCGGGCCGCAACCCCGCCCTTCCTGATCGAAGACCACGTGGACGCCTCTGAGACCATCCGTCTGAAGTACCGCCACCTGGACCTGCGCCGGCCCCGGATCCAGCGCAACCTGCTGCTGCGCCACAAGGCGGCCGCGACGGTACGCCGTTTTCTCGACCAGCAGGGCTTTATCGACATCGAAACCCCGTTTTTGACCCGCAGCACTCCTGAAGGGGCCCGGGACTACCTGGTGCCCAGCCGGGTAAATCCCGGCCGGTTTTACGCCCTGCCCCAGTCTCCCCAGATCTTCAAGCAGCTTTTGATGGTGGCCGGTTTCGACCGTTACTACCAGATCGTGCGCTGTTTCCGGGACGAGGACCTGCGGGCCGACCGCCAGCCGGAGTTTACCCAGATCGACATGGAAATGAGCTTTGTCGGCGAACAGGACGTCATGGAGGTCTCGGAGCAGATGATCCGGGCTCTTTTCAAAAACGTCCTGGACATGGAGCTGGAGCTTCCTTTCCGGCGCCTGACCTACGATGAAGCCATCGGCCGATACGGCCTGGACAAGCCCGACACCCGCTTCGGCCTCGAGCTGACCGACATTTCGGACATCGTGGCCGGGGCCGGCTTCAAGGTCTTTGCCGACGTTGTCAAAAAAGGCGGTATTGTAAAGGCCCTCAACGCCAAGGGCTGTATCGACATGTCGCGCAAGGATATCGATGACCTGACGGCTTTCGTGGCCGTTTACCGGGCCAGGGGCCTGGCCTGGATCAAGGTGCGCGAGGATGCCTGGCAGTCGCCGATCGCCAAGTTTTTCACAGACGAGGAAAAGGCCGCCCTGGCAGAGCGCATCGACATGCAGCCGGGCGACCTTGTCTTTTTCGTGGCCGACCAGCCCAAGGTGGTCAACGAGGCCCTGGGACATTTGCGCAACCACCTGGGGCGCAAGCTGAACCTGATCGATGAAGAGCGCTTCGAGTTTGTCTGGGTGACCGAGTTTCCCATGTTCGAGTACGACGCCGATGCCCGGCGTTACGAGGCCCTCCATCATCCTTTTACCGCTCCCCTGGAAGCCGATTACGACCTGCTGGAGTCCGATCCTGCAAAGGTCCGCTCGCGGGCCTACGACCTGGTGCTCAACGGCTTTGAAATC
>JALVRI010000146.1 GCA_027031325.1 Desulfobacteraceae bacterium | reverse complement strand
GAAAGATCAAAGGAAAGGTTTAAGTAATGATCAGAAAACTCCGAATTTTGTTCTGGATCCAACGCTTCAAGAAGCGCCGAAGAAGGATCGCCCCTGAAATCGGCTCCCAGCTTGTCGATCTCGTCCATCATGAAAACCGGGTTGTTGGAACCACAAGCTTTCAGGCCTTGCAGGATACGGCCCGGCAAGGCCCCGATGTAGGTACGCCGATGCCCCCTGATTTCAGCCTCATCCCTGATACCGCCCAGGGAAATGCGGATAAACTTCCGGCGCATGGCCTTGGCAATTGCCTGGCCCAATGAGGTCTTGCCAACGCCGGGAGGACCGACGAAACAAAGGATCGGCCCCTTCATGGCCGGGTTGAGTTTTCGCACGCTGAGGTATTCCAGGATCCTTTCCTTGACTTTTTCCAGCCCGTAGTGGTTGCGTTCAAGCACCTGACGGGCTTTTTGTATATCGAGCATGTCCCTGGTGGACTTGCTCCATGGAAGGTCGCACAACCAATCCAGGTAAGTCCGCACCACCGCGGTTTCGGCTGAATCCGGGTGCATCTGTTCCAGCCGGCGCAACTGCTTTTCGGCCTCGAGCTTGGCTTCCTTGGGCATCCGGGCCTTTTTTATTCTCTTTTTGAATTCCTCGATCTCTTCCATCTTTTCATCGAGTTCGCCAAGCTCCCGGTGGATCGCCCGCATCTGTTCCCTCAGGAAATAATCCCTCTGGCTTTTGCTGATTTCATCCTTGACATCTGACTGAATCTTGGCCTGCATGGCCGAAAGTTCCACTTCCCGCGACAACAAATCGTTGACCCGGGTCAGCCTTTCCACCGGGTCGGTCAACTCTATTATCTGCTGGGCTTCATCGATCTTCAGGCGCAGGTTGGAGGCGACCAGATCGGCCAACTTACCAGGATCTTCGATACTTTCGAGGATGTTACCCACATCCCCGGTCAGCTCTCCCCGCAAAGCCAGTATTTTTTCGGAGTACTCGCGCACGTTGCGCATCAGGGCCTGGACCTTTATGTCCGGTTCCTCGATAACCTCTTCTTTGATCAGCTCCACTCGCACCCGGTAAAATGATCGTCTCTGAAGATATTCTACTATCCTCCCTTTTGCCAATCCCTGGACAAGCGCCTTGACCCTTCCGTCAGGCAGTTTGAGCATCCGCAGTATACGGCTTATGGTGCCTACGGTGTAAATATCCTCCGTCTTGGGGTTCTCGATGGAAGGGTCCTTTTGGGTGACCACAAATAAAAAGCGGTCCTCGGAGACCGAAGCCTCCACGGCCCGGACTGATTTCTCGCGTCCCACGAAAAGCGGCAGGAGCATGTCAGTGAAAATCACTACATCCCTTACAGGAAGAAGGGGAAGAACGGTTGGTAATTCTATACCGTCCTCATCGTCTTCTATGATGCTTATCAGATCGTCTTTATCGGTTTCAGCCATTTTCGCTCCAGTAAAGATCCGGTTACTTGCACCAGCGCAATTAACCTTCAGGGGTATTTGTCCAAGAATCATTATCCCCGGCGTGCCCCGTGGCAAGCAGTAACGGCCCCCTCTTTCCGCTTCCACTGCAAACCGGTGCCGGTTTAGCCGGAAAACGCCATCATATTATAAAACAGCCTCTAATCTTGACAATATATATCTTGACGCTTTTTAAAAAAGTCGCCCGGAAAGTTTCAGCCGCAAATCAGGGCCACCTGACGGCAGAGGCCGCCAATTGCCGATGGCCAAGCCACGTTGTCCAACCTGCTTGATTTTTCTGCAAAAACCATCTAAAACCCATTCAGGCCATATCGTTACGGGCAGCCCTGCAAGTTACTGTTTCCCGTTCAATCGCGGCAGCCACGGCTGAGGACTAAATTCAATGATTACCTATTTGCCCCATCTAAGCATATTTATCATCGGTTTGTGCATCGGCAGTTTTCTCAATGTCTGTATCTACCGCCTCCCCTTGGGCCAATCGCTTGTCACCCCAGGTTCGAGATGCCCCCAATGCGGCACGCCGATCCGTTTTTACGACAATATCCCCTTGCTGAGTTACATCCTGCTCGGCGGCAAATGCAGGGCCTGTAAGAGTCCGTTTTCTTTTCGCTATCCACTTGTGGAACTACTGTCAGGGCTGCTGGCCCTGGCCGTTTGGACAAGATATGGATGGCGACTGGAAAGCCTCTTTTTCTTTTTTTTCTGTTCCTGCTTACTTGCCATCACCTTCATCGATATAGATCACCGGATTATTCCAGACACAATCAGTTTGCCAGGAATCCTGGTGGGACTGGCGGCAAGTTTTTTGACCGATCAGCTGACTTGGCAAAAATCACTGGCCGGCATAGCGGTCGGCGGCGGCAGTTTGCTGGCCGTGGCCATGGTTTACAAGTTACTGACGGGCAAGGACGGCATGGGTGGCGGCGACATCAAGCTCTTGGCCATGATAGGGGCCTTTACCGGATGGCAGGGGGTGCTTTTCACCGTTTTTGTCGCTTCGGCTAGCGGGACCCTGGTCGGTATCATCGTAATGCTGAAATCAGGCAAGAACATGAAGCTGGCGGTCCCTTTCGGCCCCTTCCTGGCCATAGGGGCCATTACCTATATTTTTTGTGGGGACATTTTGATAAGATGGTATTTGAATGCAATCTGAGAAGTGGAACGCAGCATGAAAATAGCTGTCATTTCAGATATTCACGGTAACCTGGAAGCATTTAAGGCCGTCCTTGCAGATGCCGGGCAGTCAGGCGCCGATCAAATTGTCTGCCTTGGAGATTGCATAGGCTACGGCCCTGATTCAAACCGGGTTGTCGAAATTATCATCTCAAACAGGATTCCTGCTGTCACCGGCAACCATGAATTGGTACTGCACAACAAGCTCCACCTCAATTGGTTCAATTGGCTGGCCCGCCAGTCTCTGGAAAAAATTGTCCCCACCCTTTCACAAGAGGTAAAAAATTTTCTTCGTAGTTTACCTCCTAGCCTCGTGCTCCACGATGCAAGGTTCGTACATGGCTGTCCCTTGCAATCAATCAAGACTTATCTTTTCCTGGCTTCGGATTACCGCATCCGGCGGGCGCTGGATAAAATGGAAGAGAATCTCTGCTTCGTGGGGCATACCCATGACCTTCTGCTTATTCGCTATGACGGCCGAAAAGTCCGGCGCAGTCGTCTCGTAAAAGAAGAAACTCTGCTCGAAGACGGCGTCTCGCATATAATCAATGTCGGCAGCGTCGGCCAGCCACGTGACGGGACCAATACCGCCAAGTATGTCATCTGGGACACACGGGGCAAGAAAGTGATCCTGCGCAGTTTGACCTACGATATTGCCAGGGTTGTAGAGAAGATAAAAGCCGCCGGACTTCCTGAGGCCCATGGGCACAGGCTCTGGTAAGCCAGGAACCAAGAAGCGGGTCAGGTTATACCTATAAACTCGAAGCTCAATTTGGCCTGGAATTTTTCAATCCTTTTGAAAATCTCTTTCAACATGGTCTGTTCAACCCTGGTCAAAAGGTTCGGGTTTATGAAATTGTTGGGTTCCTGGCCCTGACGCATGGCGCTTGCCTGGCGTACCAGGCGCAATTGCATCAAAAAACTGTAGGCTTTATCCAGCTCTTCGTATTCTTCTTTCTGGAGAGCTCCCTGCAGAAAAAGATGATAGAGCCTGTCCAGGGTGTTGGTTTGACGCACTCCGTGTTTGAGGGCATAGATACGCGCAAAATCGACGATCGGTTGCATGGCCTGCTTGATATCGAAACTGTTGCGATGAGCCCCCTTGGATTCGACCACGAAATTTCTGAAAAAACCGAGGGGAGGCTTAAAATGGAGGGCATTTTCGGTCAAATGGCGCAAGAAGCCGCTCCAGTTGCTTACCGCTCCGAACAGGTGGGATCTTAGTTCTTCCACCAGTTCCTGGTGTCCAAAGCCGGCTCTGAAATCGAAAAAGATACTAGCCTGGAGCAAATCTTCGGCCTCAGCGGCGTGGATCCAATCAGAAAAGTATTGCTTCCACACGGACAACGGCTGGCACCACTTTGGATTGTTTGCCATTACCTTGCCTTGGCAATAATGGTAACCGACCATATTCAGCCAGTCGCATACTGTCCCGCCAAGCTTCAGAAAGTAAGACCTGACTTCATCGGCAGGCAGGTCGCTGTCGGCAAAGACAATGGCATTGTCCTGATCGGTTTTCAGGGTTTGTTCTCCGCGACCTTCACTGCCCATGATCATAAAGGCAAATC
Source organism: Desulfobacteraceae bacterium (assembly GCA_027031325.1). Taxonomy (GTDB): domain Bacteria; phylum Desulfobacterota; class Desulfobacteria; order Desulfobacterales; family Desulfosarcinaceae; genus JALVQM01. The sequence continues at coordinate 2,192 of JALVRI010000146.1, read as the reverse complement.
CGACCGGGGGGGGATCGATCCGGTCCAAAACCAGGTGTAGCAGCTTTCTCAGAATGGCATCAGAGACGGCAGTTATCAAGTGGTTGATATTCCGGGCGTATGCGCCGTTGCGAATCAAACCGCTTACAATGGCTGGGAGCCGTTTATACTGGGCTGCAAGCTCTTCCGGGTTTTCGGCTGCCGAAATTTCCTTCAGCATCACTACCGGAGACTGCCCCTGGGCCATCAGCATTTCGCGGTGTGAAAACACACCCACGATCTTGCCTTCCGGATCAGTTACCGCCAAGTGTTTTATGTTGTGCTTCATCATCGCCATCAGGGCCTCCATTACCAAGGCCCTGGAATTGACTGCATGCAATGGATGGGACATTATCTTGATGACCGGACGCTTGATATCGTAACCTGTGGCAATAACTTTGCGGGTCAGGTCACTTTCGGTCACGATACCGGCTTCATGTCCTTCACCGGCATCAATGATCAAGTAGCTGCTGTTTTCGGCATGCATCAAGCGCGCTGCTTCCTGAATGGTGATACCCGGTTCCACTTTGAGCGGGTTACGGTTACATATGCGCAGCACTTGCTGGTTATACAACGGCATGACTTCGCGGCTAGGTTCCATGCTGCGCACAATGATCTGAGCATACGACTTGTCCAGCATTCTTTTACCGAAGGTGTCGGTGAAAAATTCGGTAAAAGCCTGGAAGCGATCGCAAAGGTTCAAAAAATCCTTCTTGGGAAGCAGGTAAAAATAGGAATCCTCGGTAACCTGCAAGGTTCGAACCGATATGCCGTCATTTAGCAGCATTGAGATGCCGCCGTACAGATCTCCTTCTCCCAATACTCCCCGCATTGTCTTGCGACCGCCCTCTTCGTAATACCTTTCAGCAGCTCCCTGCTGGAGAATATACAGATAGCCGACCCTGGACCTTCCCTGGATGAAAAGGACTGTATCCTTTGGATAATGCACCATGGAAAGTCTTCGGGCGACCTTTTCAATTTCCTGTTCAGGAAGAAAATTGAAGGGAGCTATCTGCTCCAGGAAAAGCTTTGCTTGGCCGGATTCGATCAGGGCTGTCAGAAAGGGGTCAAAAATATGCTTGCTGAAATTTTCCAGGAAATATTCGTAAAAATCTTTGTTGCGCGCGCAAAGATCAAGAAAGATATCCTTGGGAATGAGATAAAAGACCGAATCATCGTCCACTTTGACCGTGCGCAGGGAAATCCCTGCATTCATCAGCAGGGTAATTCCACCGAACACCTCCCCCTGTTTGATATAACCGCAAAGTGGAGCACCCTTGATCTTCGTGTTGTAGACCGATAGTTGCCCCTTTTTGACGATGTAGATGTTATTGATCTTGGTCTTACCCTGCTCGGCAAGGGTTATACCTTTGGTGTAATTTTTCACCGTGGATCTTTCGGCAATCATCTTGATCTCGTTTTTCGGTAAAAAAGAAAAATGGGGCATAGATGCAAGGTAGGTTTCTATCTCGTGGTTCATGACCACCTCCATCAAGGATGACGCAACAAAGGGCTTTTGCCTACACTCCTGGCAACATAGCTTCAGGGCTTGATGTATGTCAATCCCATCCTTGACAGCCATCTTATCATCCCTAACTATGCACATCAAATGCCTCAAGAAAGTTATTTTCCAGAATCAGCATGTATTTGTTTCCGCCCCCGCCTTGGCCTCGCATCTTCGCCGAACCAGATGGATGCATAATCCGGGATCTTCAAGGATAAGAATCCGCTTGATTGGTGAGATTATTATTGTTTATACGATAGTCGCCGCCAATTACCGGCTCCGGCAGGCCCGGGTGACAAATGTGGGAAGTTGATAGAGGGCAAACCGCCCGAACCAACCATTACGCTTAACTGGCAAGGAGGCTGAGCTTATGCAAATGGAGATTCGTTTTCCGGGAGGCAAAAGGGTCGAAGCCTTGACAGATGGTTTTGTGATTGCAACCGATCAGGCTAAAGCCGATGGAGGAGATGGATCGGCACCTGCCCCCTATACTCTTTTCCTGGCATCAATCGGCACCTGCGCTGGGATTTTCGTCGCCTCGTTTCTGAAAAGCAGGCAGGTCGATACCCGCGATTTGAGGATGCGCTTGAACTATACCACCGACCCCAAGACCCATTTGGTAGACAGGATTACCATCGAGGTTGACCTGCCGGCAGGTGTCCCCAAAAAG
>JALVRI010000145.1 GCA_027031325.1 Desulfobacteraceae bacterium | reverse complement strand
AAAAGGAAAACCGGATTTTGGTCAACCTGGACCGCCTGATGGAAGCAACGGCCCGTCCAAGCGGCCTTGAGAGCCTTTGGAGTCGTTTTGTGGTCGATAGCCTTGGTTTTCAACCCCTGGATGACCCCGCAACCTACGAACCCGGAATGCTTTCCGAACTGAGCCGGGTCAAAATCGAGATTTTGGCTACCCCCGGACACTCTCCCGGACATAGTTCCTTTTGGTTCCCTGAATGTGGAATTCTTTTCTGCGGCGACATGGGGCTGGACCGCTTCGGTCCATGGTACGGCTGGTACAATTGCGATCTGGCAGCCATGGTCGAATCGATCTGCCGCCTGCGCGCCATGGATGTCGGTCTGCTGGTAACAAGCCACGGCGGGCTGATCGGGCGCCGGATAGGGCGGGCCTGGAACCTGGCTTTGTCAAAAATCCAGGAACGTGAAGACAAAATCATCGCCGGCCTTGAAAAAGGCCTTTCAAAAGCCACACTGATTGAAGATGGAATCTTCTTCAACCACAAGGAGAGGGTTTCGGAACCCCTGAAGACATTTTTTTACATGTGGGATGCCATTATGCTTGACCATCACCTCAAGCTGCTGGAAAACGGCGGAGTCAGGAAACTGCTTGAATCCTGAGTAGTACGGCGGGTCGCCTCCCTCGGCCCGGCAAACTCGCCAGCTGCAAAATCCGGGTTTAACGCTGCCCTCTGACGTAAGGCTCTGCCAGCATGGCCGGAGCATTCAGTTTGCGCTTGTCCCGCAGGCCGCCTGCCAAAAGAACCAGCAAGGTTGCCAGGTAAGGCAGCATGGCCAGGAAATTGGGCGGTATGCCAAGCGGCTGAAGCAGGTACTGGAGAACGAAAATACCCCCGAAAAGAAAAGCTCCCAGGATGGCCCGCAATGGGTTCCAGAGGGCAAAAATGGTCAGGGCGATCACTATCCAGCCCCGTCCGGCCGTCATGCCTTCGATCCACGACTTGGAATAGGAAATGGAAAGGTTTGCGCCGGCCAGCCCGTACAAAGCACCGCCAACCATTACACACCAGTAGCGTACTTTGTTCACGTTGACCCCCTGGGCCTCGGTGGCGGCGGGATTTTCTCCGGCCGACCGGATCTTGATGCCCGGGCGGGTATATTCCAGGACAAACCACGCCATGACAGCCAGGCCGATGCCTAGATAAAAAAAGGGGCTCTGGTTGAACAGGACAGGTCCGAGGAAAGGAATCTTCGCAAGGCCGGGAATGGCAAGGGGTGTCATTTTTTCCGCCAGGGGACGGCCTACATAAGGCTTGCCGGCCAGGCCCGACAACCCAAGACCCAGCATGGTCAGAGCCAGGCCGGAAACGACCTGGTTGGCCTGAAAGCTTATGGACGCTACGGCATGCAACAGGCAAAACAACATACCGGCAACAAGGGCTGCGCCAACGCCCAGCCAAAGGCTATGGGTATTGAAAGTCACAATGAAGGCGGTCGCGGCCCCTACGGACATGACACCTTCTACTCCCAGGTTGAGGATTCCCGAGCGCTCGCAAATAACTTCTCCAATGGTGCCCAAAAGCAGGGGGGTGCCGGCCACCAAGGTCCGCTGGGCCACAGAGGTTATGATCTCTTCCATGTTCAACCTTTTTCAGGGTCAACCCGGATCAGGCGAACCCGGTTCCTGGTAAAATAATCCCCGATTATCAAAAACAGCAATAAGATTCCGTTGAAGACGTTGACCGTGGCCGCCGGAAGTCCCAAGGAAATCTGGATGGCATCGCCGCCGACCAGAATACCTGCAAAAAAAAGCCCGGAAAGGATGACGTAGAAAGGATTCAGCTTGGCAAGCCAGGCGACAATGATGGCCGTGTAACCGTAGCCGGAGGATATGGCATCCGGGTAACTGAGATGGTGATGAACCCCGGCGATCTCACCTGCTCCGGCAAGACCGGCGGCAGCGCCGCTTATGGCCATAACCACCATGGTTGTTCGCAAAAAGTCTATTCCGGCATAACGGGCGGCATTCGGATTTTCACCTATTACCCGCAGTTCGTATCCGAAT
>JALVRI010000144.1 GCA_027031325.1 Desulfobacteraceae bacterium | reverse complement strand
CATTGTAGGGGCGGGTTTGAAACCCGCCCCTACTGAATGCCGGATATCGAAATCGATAAAACCCCTCCAGGGGGCCAGCTCCCTTGACCGCTCCTGTTTTTGGGCTTAAATTGGCCTTGATGAGTTTTGAGAATAAACTCATTTAAAACCGTAACCATAAGCTCCGGCGGCGGCAATGACTTGCATGGCTGGTTGCGGCCGGCCCGCAAAGACCGGCCGTGCGGGCCGGCTCGAAGACACCAATAATTTCACCAGCCCCCAAAAGCGGGGCAAAGGAGGAAACCAAATGGAAAAAGTACTGATTATCGGCGGTGGTCCTGCAGGCAGGGTGGTGGTTCACGGGCTGCATGCCGGCAAAAAGGATTTCCAGGTTACCTTGATCAAGAACGAGCCTGTCAATGTCAACCGCTGCGCCGTACCTTTCGGAATACCGGATCAAAAACCGGTTGACAAATACTGTATACCAAACACCCTGGTGACCGACTTCGGGGCCGAACTTGTGATCGACACCGCCGAAAATATAGATCCCCGGGCCGGCCGGGTGACGACAGCTTCCGGCAAGCTGTTCGACTACGATCACCTGGTGCTGGCAACCGGTTCCAGGCCCTTCATCCCGCCGATTGAAAACGTGGACCTGGAAAACATAACTTCGGTAAGATCCCGGGATGACATGATAAAACTGCGTTCGCTGGCCAAAGCGAGCCAAAAATGCGTCATCGTCGGCGGCGGTTATATCGGTCTGGAGGTTGCTGTTATCCTGGCCCAGGCGGGCCTGGATGTTACCATCGTGGAAATGTTGCCCCATATCCTGCTGGCAACCATCGACGATGATTTCGCCCTGGAGGTCGAAGAGCATGTCCGCCAAAACGGCATCAAGGTTTTGACCGACACCCAGGTGGTGGCCTTTTCCGGAGATGGCGGCAAGGTCAAGGCGGTCGAACTTGGCGACGGCAGCCGCCTGGAGACGGATTTCGTGGTGGTTGCGGTGGGCGTGATTCCCAACACCGAACTTGCCGCCGACTGCGGCCTGGAAGTATCAAAGCTGGGTATCGTCACCGATGACCACCTGCGCACAAGCGTGGCCAACATCTATGCAGCCGGAGACTGCGCTCAGAAAAAATCATTTGTCACCGGCAAGCCTTGCCGGGGAGAATTCGGCACCAACGCCGTGTTCATGGCAAAGGTGGTGGCAGCCAACATCATGGGCCAAAACAAGCGCTTTGCCGGTGTTATCAATGCCAACGCCTCCAGCGCCTTTGCCTACAGCCTGGGCAGCGCCGGGCTGATAGAAAAGATGGCCCGGGCAGAAGGCCTCGATGTGGTTAGCGGCTACTCGGAGGTCCTCAGCCGCTACCCCATGATGGACGGGGCCCATAAAATCCGTACCCGCCTTGTTTTCGAGAAAAAGAGTCACAGGCTGGTCGGCGGATCGGTGTTGCGTAAGGGGTATTGCACTGCCCACAACGTCGATTTCATCTCCTTTGCCATCCAGATGGGAGCCACCATCGATGATCTTCTCGTATACCAGTACGCCACCCACCCGGAACTGGCAGCCAAGCCATCTGACAACACTTACATGTTTGCCGCCAAGGACGCTCTTTCCAGGCTGTAGGCCTGATGAACCCGGATTTTGCATTTCAAATGCCTTGGCCGGCCGTTGAAAAACGTCATGAGCGCAGGCCAGGCAAGGCAAAATCCGACCAAAAAGCGCAGTTTATTGGTAATAAATGAGCATTTTGAGGAGGATTTTAACGCCGCATGGCCAAACGTAATAGTTTTTCAACAGGCTGCTAGGACTTTTCACCGATTTAACTTCACCTTTCGGGTGAAGGCTCAGGCAGGAACAGATACATGCCAAGCATGCAATAATTCAATGAAATTACTTTGTAGGCATTTGAAGTGCATAATCCGGAATATCGAGTAGGGTGAGACCGGATCATGAATCCGATCTCATCCCTCTCACAGAACCGCACGTACGGGCCTCGTATACGGCTCCTGTTTATTCTTATCCCCGTCGGATCGGGGGAAGCCGGCCAAACTCA
>JALVRI010000143.1:1540-6428 GCA_027031325.1 Desulfobacteraceae bacterium | reverse complement strand
AAAAACCCTTACCGCCGCCGGCGATCCTTCGTCTCAGGCTCACGAAAACCCGGAAGAACTGCATCCTGACGAGCCTGACGAAAAAGCCCCGCCGGTGATGAAACTGGTCGAACTGATGAGCTTTTTTACCTTGTCGCTGTTGCAGCGGGGACAGGTTACACGCTCTTTTTCCCCCGAAAACACTATCCGTTCAAAGTTGTGTCCACAATCCTGACAGTCAAATTCGAAAATCGGCATCGTCTTCTCCATCAACCACGGCACCTAAAAGGGGTCCGGGCTTGATGATAAAACACAATCCAGGAGCCTCGATCCGGCGCCGGCTCCCGGAAAAAGGCAAACCGACCCCAAGGGCCTATCCCAGGGGGCCGATTTGCCGCCGGGTGAGGTGCTTAACGCAAACATCGAATGGAGGTAAGATAAATGCCAAGTTAAACCCCTCATCAAGTAATTATGCAAATACTTTGCCAGGCGTGCCAGTCTCTCTCCATTTTCTTTCCACCCGACCGCCCGGCAATCTTTGTTGCAGCCATAATTCCAGAGCGAAATCAGGTAAAAAGGTTACAATTCCAATCATCGCCGAAATCGTGTATATTGGAACAAATCCTTTGCCCTGATGGAGACAAGTTTTCAATGCACCGGAAGATCAGGGACCTTTTTCCGTCCAGGCTTATGCACCGCTCATTGGACGATCCACCGGCTGCGGCGCCTGGCTGAACGATACCGGCAAGGCTCGGCCCACCGGCACAAGGAGATCAGAAATGGCAGCCAAAACAGTTTCCAGAATACTGGTCCTAACCATCGCAATCTCCCTTACGGCTTTCTCTTTGGCCCGGGCGAGCGGATTTACAGCCGATCTAGTCCAGATCGAAAAAGGAAGCGTCAAAAAATCCCGCTTTTACTACTTGAACCCCAGCCGATATCGGATCGACACGGTTGAAAAGGGCCAGGAACTGCAGGTGCTGGTGGACCGCCGCACGGGGACAACCCGCATCATGGCGCCCGCGTCGAAAGTCTTTGTGGAAATGGACAACACCAGCATGGTCAGCCTGATGGAAAATCCCTTCGAGTCTTTTTTTCATATCAGTCAACAGCATAAACCCCGTCCCCAGGGCCACCAGGTTCTCGAGGGTCTCGAGTGCGAAAAGCGGGTCATCACCGACCGGGGCAAGCCGGTCCTTGTGGCCTGGATAGCCCTCGAATACGACTTCCCCATCAGGATCGAAAGCCCATCAAATCTGGTGAGCGTCCAGTTACGTAATATAAACGGCCGTAAGCTCGATCCGGCCGACTTCGCAGTCCCCCCCGGTTTCAAAAAGGTGGCCCGACTACCGGCGGCAATTCCGGCCTGGGCCAAGGACATTCAAGCGGCCGACCTGCTGCAAGTTCCCTTCACCAGGGAACTTGGCTCAGGCGGGATGATAAAAATCGCTCCCATGTCAGGTTATTGGCTCATGCTGACCGTATCCAACGCCCACAACGGCTCCAGCAGGTTCACCGCCGTGGCCTTCAAAGGCGGCCGCCCGATAATCGACACATCTTTTAAAACCTATACCATCCGGGCAAAGGGGCAAAAGCTGCACCTGACCGAAAAGGCCGGCCCCGGTGAGGCAGACCTGCTGGTTATCCGGGTGGCAAAGGGCAGGATAAAAATCGATGCCCGCCTGGAACCGGCCCGGCGGCCATGAAGGGGCATCGTCTCACCCACTGTTTATCCCGGCTGCCGAGCATGGCCTGCCCTTTGCCTGATCGAAGCAAGTGAAACATTGGTACCGGCAGTCAATCCCAGACGGCCCTTTGCCCTCCGGATGCCTGCAAAATGCACCTTCCAGGTTCCAGGCATCACGATCCTGCCGGGATCTTCATTGCCTTGTCATGGCAGATCCGCAACTTGGACAACTGAGATCCATGCAGGGGACTCCTTGCTGGTGGGACTGGGTTTGGCCGCACTTGGGGCATACACAAACACCACCCGGACCGGTACGACGGCTTCCACGGCCGCCTCCCCGGCCCCGGCCCCGGCCTTGCCCACCGCATTGCCTTCTTCCGCCTTGGTTCTTACCGTTCATCAAAAACACCTCCTTGTTGTTGCCGCAAACAGCCGGGGGGATCTTCTTTCCTTCCGGCCGAATCCGGGCATGTCAAATTCATCGCTTTCAAGCCTTCCAACGGTCCAGGCAGCAATAACCGCCTCCAGGCATTTGAAGTGCATAATCAGGTTTATTCTTTCCCCGCATAGAATTCAGCAAGCATGGGTTGTGCCAACTTTTGCGGCCGTAAGCCTTATGCCTATCAAGAAAATATTATACAGCCCCCAAACCGTCCCACAGATACAGTGGCATAAAGGCCGACCATACAGCGTGATTAATGGCACAATACAACGACTATATCAGGAGCGAAAACGGCCGCTTTTTTCAGGAAGGTGTAATCCGAGCTTTTTGATCCGCCGCAAAAGGCTGGTCTTGTGGGGTTCCCCAGGTTACGGGCCGCGGCGGTTCGGTTGAAGTTGTTGCGTTCAAGGGCTGCCAGGATGTAGCGGGTATCGGGCAAGACAGGGGCGGCAGCCCAAAAAAGAAGGTGATCTGGGGGGGCAGGATGGTGAAACTCCTGCCGCCCCGATTTTCATCATAACGGCCAAGTTGGCCTAGCTGGTGGCCTCTACCCGCTCCTGCTGTGACATCTGCGCCAGGCTCTGGACCCGTTCCGGGTCGAGCCCCAGTCCCCGGGCAACCCGGAGGCCGTAATCGGTATCGACCTTGTAGAAAAGGGCCGCCTGGCGCAACTGGATACGCCGGCAGGCTCCTGACAGGTGCCCCACGATATTGCCGATCAGGTGCTCCCGGTCGACAGGATCCATGACCTTGCGGTACAACCGGCCGGCCTGGACAAAATCGTCCTCCTCCAGGCGGTAGGCATGCCTGGCCGCGGGTCCCTCCACCTGGACGGCCGGCGGGGCCACTGATGGATCGGGGTCCGGGCCACCGAACGTGTTGGGCCAGTAATTGGGGCCGGGCCCCCCGTTGTCGTCCATGCGCATGGCACCATCGCGCTGGTAGCTTCTAACCCGGCAGGCTTTGGGAGCATTGACCGGAAGCAGGTGGTAGTTTGGTCCCAGCCGGTGCAGGTGGGTATCATGGTAGCTGAACAGCCGTCCCTGGAGCATCTTGTCCGGCGAGGGACCGATGCCTGGAACGAAGTTGGCCGGTGAAAAGGCGGCCTGTTCCACATCGGCGAAATAGTTTCGCGGGTTGCGGTCCAGAACCAGGCGACCGACCTCCTGCAAGGGAAATTCGGCATGGGGCCAGACCTTGGTTAGGTCAAAAGGATCGAAACGGAAATTGCGGGCCTGCTCGGGGGTCATTATCTGGACCTGCAGGCTCCAGGACGGGAAATCGCCACCTTTAATGGCTTCAAAAAGGTCGCGGGTTGCACAGTCAGGATCGATGGCGCGCATGCGCTCGGCCTCTTCGGCGGTAAAATTTTCAATCCCCTGCTCGGTTTTGAGGTGCAGCTTTACCCAGTAATGATCACCGTCTGCATTGTACCACATGAAGGTATGGCTGCCGTAACCGTTCATGTGGCGATAGCTTTTGGGCGTGCCGCGATCAGAAAAGAGGATCGTAACCTGGTGCACGGATTCGGGTGTAAGGGATAAAAAATCCCAGAACATGTCGGGATCTTTCAGGTTTGTGACCGGATTGCGTTTTTGGGTGTGGATGAAATCGGGAAACTTGAGCGGGTCCCTGATGAAAAAGATGGGCGTGTTGTTACCCACCAGGTCGTAATTACCTTCCTCGGTGTAAAATTTCACCGCGAAACCACGCGGATCACGCTCGGAATCGGCCGATCCTTTCTCGCCACCCACGGTTGAAAAACGGACGAAGACCTCGGTGCGCTTGCCGGGTTCGGAAAGAAATGCAGCTCTGGTGTAAGCGGTTACGTCCCCGGTCACTTCGAAATACCCGTAAGCTCCGGCACCCTTGGCATGGACCACCCTCTCGGGGATCCGCTCCCGGTCAAAGTGGGCCAGTTTTTCCAGCAGGTGAACGTCCTGCATCAGCACAGGCCCCCCGCGTCCTGCCGTCTGGGAATTGAGATCGTCATCCACCGGCATACCGAAACCGGTCGTCATTCTTTCTTTTGCGCTTTTCATCTTGATACCCCTCTATTTTAAGAAATGTCGTTGTTTTTTGCCGCCTGCCGGCAGTTCCGGCAAACCCCCCTTACCTGCACTTGTACCTTTTCGACCTTTCCCATCTCATCCAGTTCCGGGGGCGTTTTGAGCTCGTCGAATTCCTTGCTGTAAAAATCCCTGGTAAGGCCGCAACTGGTACAAACGAAATGATGGTGCGCTTCCAGGTTCGCATCGAACCTGGTCCTTTCCCGCGAAGGTCCCAGGGTGGTCACTAGACCCAGGTCGACCAGTAACCAGAGATTCCGGTAAACCGTGTCCAGCGACACGGTGGGCATCTTGCGGCAGACCATCCTGTGAATCGTCTCTGCATCTGGATGATCACCGGAGCTTGCCACCTGCCGGAAAATCTCCAGACGCTGGGGTGTCACCTTGACCCCGGCCCGCTTTAGTCCCCGCATGAAACCCTGAACCCTGCGTTCGATTTCGCGTTTTTCAACCAGCATAAACCACCTTCTCTTACAAATGTTTTGGTAATAAGAATATATTCCTATTTAGGAATTTGTCAACAATTATCCATAACCAATTCCATTTTCCCGTCTCCGGGAACCCAAGCCTTCAGGAATCCGGGTGATGCACTTCAAATGCCTGCAAAAGTTATTTGGTTGGATCAAAGGAAACTGTTGGACCTAACCGGCCGAAGCGTTCAGGCAAGCAGCTTTTCCAGGTCGAAAAAGGCGGCCCCTTCCAGGGCAGCGT
>JALVRI010000143.1:0-1530 GCA_027031325.1 Desulfobacteraceae bacterium | reverse complement strand
GGTCAGGACATCGTCCAGAACCAATAACTGGCGCTGGTCACGTGCCAGCACCTCGGCCAGGGCCAGCCGGCAAACGAAATGGAGCTGTTCGTTTTCACCGCCGGACAAATTTTCAAGTCCCACGGGCTGGTCGGCGAGGGCAGGCTCGATATAGGCGGGCGCAAGGTCGTCTGCCAGCCTTACGCGGCCGGCCGGATACCAACCAATCCTTTTCATCAGCCCGCTGGCCACATCTTCCAGGGGCCTTGCCACCGAGGCGGTCAATTCCGACCGCAGCTCGTTGACCGTCCGGTAGAGCAGGGCCACCCCATCCATCTCGAGGCGTTTTCTTTCCACCTGGTCTTCCAGGATGGATATCTTCTCCTGACAGGCGGCAATCCGGCCGTAGATTCCCTGGCCGGCAAGCTGGGACACCCTGCCCTCGACGGTCTTTTCCCGGTCCCGTGCGCGGCGCTCGGTCTCGAGGGCCAGCTCGAGCCGGCGTTCCAGGTCCTCGAGTTCTTCTCCCGGGTCGGCTCCGAATCCTTGGAGCCGTTTCTCAAGGTCTTTGATGGGGGCCCTGGCCGCATCCCACTCCAGGGCCAGCCGTTTGCGTCTTTCATCCAGCAGGCCAAGCGATTGCCCGTCCTGCCCGAGTTCTGCAAGTCTTTCCCGGGCGCGGTTGCGCTCGGCCTGCTTGGCTTCCAGGCCGGCCATCAGCCGCTGGAGACCGGTTTCGGCGGCCTGCAACTCCCGGCGGGCCTGCTCGTATGCGGCTGTGGCATCGGTGCTTCGCTTTTCGTAAGCCCGGCGGGCCTCTTCGTATTCCTCCTTTAACAGGTCCGGGTCGGCAGGTGAGTCCTTCCAGGCGGGAAATTCTTCCAGAGCCCCATTCACAAGTCCCTTGTATTCGGCAATCCCGGCCCGCAGGTGTTGAATGTCCCCGTCTTCCAGCAGCAGTGACCTTGTACGCTCAAGTTCTGCAATCCGGGCGTCGAGTTTCTCGGCCCGGAAGAGCAACTGCTGCAACTTGTCAGGGTCGGCAGTTCCGTAAGGCAAGGTCAGCCGTTCCAACTCACGCCGGGTTCGTTCCAGGTCGCGCTGCTGTTTTTCCAGGTCCGCCGCAGGGCCGGTGGCCCGCAAACGGGCCAGGCCCGCAAGCTCAACCACAACCTCGGCCGGCCCACTGATGGTAACCGGCCTGCCTTCTGCGGCCCGCTTTACGTCACCTTCGCCCTTTACGATCTCAACTTCCAGGTTGCGGCAGGGATCGATTTCCAGGTGGACCATGGCCCCCTGGATCCTGGCTTCCAGCCGGCTGCAGCGTTCAACCATCCGGCGCACCTTCTTGAGGGTATCGCGGTCCGGAGCCACCAGGCCCTGCCGCTGCTGCCTGGCCACCTCAAGTTTGCGATCGCACTTTTCGATCTGTTCCAACCGCCTGGTCAAGCTCTCCAACCCGTCCCCGGCCCGGACAAACCGCAACCCCATTGTCGCCCTTTTTTCCAACCATTCAAGGTGCTTTTTCTCTTTTTCCAAATCTTCCAGGCG
>JALVRI010000142.1 GCA_027031325.1 Desulfobacteraceae bacterium | reverse complement strand
GAAAAAAAGGGCCGGGGCCGGGCCGCGGTCGTGCTCGAGCCCCTGAGCCGTCAGGCCGGGCAGGATGCGGCCGGGGCCTGCCCGCCAAAACCTGTTTAGGCAACCGGGACTTTGACTCCTTGGGCCATCAAAAGTAGGCCTTGGTATGAAAATCTACAAGCAAAAAGAACATTCCCTGATACTGAAGCCCTTTGGAATCGGACAGCGGCTGTACATGGCCGTCAACATCCTGGTCTTTTTCGACCTGGAAAACCCGGACAGCCTGCTTGGCGAGCAGGAGCTGTGGTCGCTGATTCCGGCCCAGCTCGGCGACCAGGCCGTGCTGGACATGGGCATGCCCAAGCCCCGGGGCGAGGTCCTGGTGACCGGGAGCTGTTTTGCGCCCCGGGATACTGTCCGCGAGGCTTCCCAGGTCAGCCTGCGGATCGGCCCGGTCCGGAAGAAACTCGCCGTCTTCGGAGACCGTTTCTGGGAGCAAAAGACCGGCCGCGGCAAGCTGATTTCCGATCCCCGGCCTTTTTCCGAAGTCCCCCTGACCTACGCCAATGCCTTCGGCGGCCCCGGTTTCGACGCCAATCCCCTGGGCAAGGGTATCGGTCCGGTGAGCGGGACAGACGGGCGCCCGGTGCACCCCCTTCCCAACATCGAGTACCCCGGGCGGCTGATCGGGTCGCCGGCCGACAGGCCCCCGCCGGCCGGGTTCGGCCCCCTGGAGCTGACGTGGCCCCAGCGGACAAAGAAGCAGGGCACCTACGACGACAAGTGGCTGAAGCAGCGCTGGCCTTACTTTCCCGAGGACATGGACTTCGAGTTTTTCAACACCGCCCCGGAAGACCAGTTCCTGGAAGGTTTTTTCAACGGTGACGAGCAGATCGAGCTGGTCAACATGCATCCTGAAAAGCAGGTAATCGGCTCCCGGCTTCCCGGTGCCAGGATGCGCTGTTTCGTAACCAGGCTCAAGTCCCTCGATCCTTCGGAAAAAGAAGAGGTTTTCGAGGAGGTTTCCACCCGGATCGATACCGTCTGGCTCTTTCCGGCCATCATGCGGGCCGTTGTCATGTACAGGGGCACCTGCCGCATCCTGGACGACGAGTTCGGGGACGTGAAAAGGATTTTGGTCGCCACCGAAAAAGCGGGTGATCGTCCCTGCTCGAAGCAGGAATACTACCGGCGCCAGCAGGAGGCCTGCGACCGGTCGGTAAAGATCGACACCGCCGGCCTTGAAGCGGCCCAAAAGAAGATCGGCCGGGCCATCCAGAGGTTCAGGAACCTGCCCAAGGAGATCCAGCGGGCCCGGATGAGGGCCATGGGCAAGGCGCCGCGGATGCCCGGCGACAACCTGGCCCGGATCCGCGAAAAGACCGGGCGGATGCTCGGCGCCCAGGCGACCCTGCTGGACAGGCTCGAGGCCCAGGCAAGGGCCATGCATGCCAAGTGGGGCCACCTGGCAAAGCTGGACCTGGAGATTTTCGATACCATGCGGGCCAGGATCGCCGGGATGGAAAAGAGGGCCGACCAGGCCGCGGCCGGGGTCGAAGAGGCCCGCTCCGGGATCGAAGCGGCCCGGAAAAAGATTTCCGCCACCCTGAAAGAGCGGCTCAAACCCGAAGACCTGGCCAAGGCCGGCGTGGATCCTGACAACCTGATGGCCGGCGGGACGGCAAATCCCTGGCACGACCGGGGCCTGGCCTTTGTGGCCGGCTGCCGCAGGCAGTTGGAGGCCGACGGACAAACCATGGAAATGCTGGAAAAGCTGGGGCTTGCGCCGGGTACCGTCAGGCGGACATGGATGGGAATCAACCGGCAGGTGCAGACCGAAAAGCGTTCTGACTGGGGCCTGGAGAGGGCCACAGACGGCCGGGACGACCCGGACTGGATGCGCCTGCCGCCAGGTCTCGTGATTCCCTGTTTTGAGGAGGCGCTGCTGAAACGGATCCTGATCCTGGAAGGTTGGCAGGAAGGTGATCCAAGGCTGACGGCGGTGGACGGCTCGGACCGGTACCGGATGTTTTTGCCGGCCGCCTGCCTGGTGGACCTTCCCGGT
>JALVRI010000141.1 GCA_027031325.1 Desulfobacteraceae bacterium | reverse complement strand
AGCTTTTTCTGGACGCCAAAGCTTTATGCGGACGCCCCGGTCTTTGTCATCGGCCCGGGGGATGTGCTTGAGATTTCGGTTTGGAAAGACGACACTCTCAGCCGTGAGATCATAGTTCCGCCAGATGGTGTTATTTCCTTTCCCTTGATTGGCGACATAGACGTGAAGCAGATGACCGTTTCCGACTTAAGAAGCCAGGTGACACGCAAGCTGTCGGAGTTCATACCTGACGCTACCGTGACCGTCATCTTGAAGCAGATAAACAGCCTGAAGGCCTATGTGATAGGCAAGGTCAAGAATCCCGGTGAATACCCCATCAGTCTGGAAACCAATGTGATGCAATTGCTTTCCAAGGCAGGCGGACTTAATCCCTACGCTTCTGAAAGCAAAATTCATATCCTCAGACAGGTCAAGGGTAATATTGTCAGGATACCGTTCAATTACAGTGAAATTTTGAAAGGCAGGAACCTGGACCAGAACATAATTTTGAAAAGGGGCGACGTGATAGTGGTTCCTTGATCGGAATACGATTTTGAGTTCAAGGTGAAAAGACAGGCCTGGATTGGAACCGTAAAGACTGATTTAATTTACCGATTGGAGAGCGACATTGCTTGGAAAAACCGGATTGCAAATTGGCAAATGGTGGCTGTTGGGACTGGCGTTTTCTATCACGTGGCTGGCAAGTATACCGGGTGCCAGGGCCGCCGACTATATCCTGGTCCCATCCATACATGCCTTTGCCCAGCACAACGACAATATCGAGTTCAGCAGGCAAGATACCCTGGATGACAATATTTATACGGTTGTTCCCGGGTTGAAGCTGAACTATGACGATATGACAACCAAGCTTGAGGCCGATCTCAAGGCCCAGATCGACAGGTACCAGCAAGAGGACGATTTTGACAACGAATTTTACAATGCCAAGCTTGATTTGAAGCATAACCTGACCCGTAGATTCAGGCTGAATGGAAAGTTCGAGTTCACCAAGGATACCACTCTTGAATCGGAACTTTCCGAAACCGGGCGAATCCAGTTTCGCGAAGACCGCTACCGCTACGATGCCGGCGCGGGGGTGAGGTACAGCCTGACTGAACTGGTCGACCTTTCCCTCAATTACCGTTACAACAATGTCGATTACAAGTCGGACACCAAGGTGGACTACAATCGCCACCAGGCCTGGTTTTCGATCGGCAAGCTGCTGAAAACCCAGGTGGACAGGATCTATGTCGCCCCGCGTTATTCCCTGCGCGATTCGGACGAGAACCGGGTCGACAGTTACAACCTTAGTTTCGGATGGCTGCACGGGCTGAGCGAAACCTTCAAACTCAGGATCGAGGCCGGCGCCCGGTACACCGAAAACGAGGATAAGGACAGCAATGATACCGATTATACCTGGGGCGGAGTGGTAAATTTCAGGTTTTTCAAGCGCACGGAGCGATCGGAAGTAGATCTTACTTACACCAGGGACCTGGCAACCACCGCCGAAGGCACGGAAGTGGACGTGGACAAGATCAGGCTTTATTTCAGCTGGTTGCTTACCGAAAGGTTCAAGGCCGATCTCGACGGCAAATTTTACTATACCAAGGACGAAAAAGAGGACGACAACATATATACCCGCTATTTTGAAATCCAGCCATCCCTGTTTTACAAGATGACTGAAGACAGTGCCCTGGTGCTGGAATACACTTACTCGCTGGAGTACGATGAAGAAGAAGCCCCCAATGAAAGAGCGGAACGTAACCGCATCTGGCTTGGGGTGGCCTTCAATTTTCCCTACAAACCCTAAGCTTGGTGAACAGGTTGTTCATCAAGCCCACGGAGCAAGCGTTAAATGGATGCCGACCTTACATTGAAGGAAGTAACCGATTTCATCAGGCGCAGGATGGGTCTGTTGATTGCAATCTTTGTGGTCGTAATGCTTTTGACGGCCATAGTGACCGTTGCCCTGCCGCCGATATACAAGTCTGAAGCCGTTATCACCATCGAGGAACAGCAGATACCTGACGAGTTCGTCAAATCGACCATAACCACGTATGCCGCCAATCGGCTGGAAACCATAACCAGCCAGATCATGAGCTACTCCGCCTTGAGTGCTATCATCAAGAAGTTCAATCTTTACCCGGAATACACCGAGTCGGGAAAGATCGACAAGGCCGTCCGTAAGATGAAAAAGGACATCAAGATAGAGCATATCAGCGCCAAGGCCGGAAGCCGCTCGGCGACCATAGCCTTTATCCTATCGTATGAAGGCAAGGATCCGCGCAAGGTAATGCTGGTTACCAAGGAGCTGGCATCCCTCTACCTGGTGAAGGAAGCCAAGTCCAGGGAAAAACAGGTCAAGACCACAACAACTTTCCTGGAAAACGAACTCAACGAGCTGCGGACCAAGATGAATGAATACGAAAAGAAGATAAGCGTATTCAAACAGCAGCATCTCGGTGAGCTTCCGGGCAACACGACAACCTTGTTGCAGATAATTTCGAGACTCGAAACAGAATACGACAGGATAACATCGAGGATCAGGTCGCTGGAAGACAGGAAGATCTATCTCAAGGGGCAACTTGCCAACATCGAGCCCTTGAAGCCGGTGGTTACCGATAAGAACAAGTTGGCGGCCAATCCCAAGGAGAGGATAAAGGCCCTGCGCCTGGAATTGATAAGGATGAAATCCCGCTTTTCCGAAAAGCACCCGGATGTCAGAAAGCTTGTGGCCGAGATTGCCGAGCTTGAAAGCCAGATCGGTAAAGCCGACGAGGCGGTCGTAAAGATCAAGCAACTGAAACAGGCCAGGACCGAACTGTCGGCCTTAAAGGCGCGCCTGGGGCCAAATCACCCCGATGTCATCGAAAAGACGAAAGAAGTGGAGTTGTTGTCAAAGGAAGTCGACACCATGATTACCGACCGGGCCATGCTGGAGGTGTCAGAGCGTAAACCGGACAATCCCCTTTATGTCAACCTGATGACCCAGGTGGTAATGGCTGACACGGAAATCAACAACCTCAGGCAGGACCAGCGCAAGATCGAAAAAGACTTGGCCGAGTACCAGAAAAGGCTGGAAAATGCCCCGATTGTCGAAAAAGAGCTCAACAATATGCTCATAGATTATGAAAACGCCAAGCGGCGCTACAATGATATCGCCAACAAGCTCTTGCAGGCCAGAATTGCCCAGGAAATGGAAGAGCAGCAACAGGGAGAGCATTTCACCATTACAGATCCACCCTACTTGCCGAAAAGTCCTTACAAACCAAACAGGATCGCCGTCTTCCTGCTGGGCTTTGTCCTGGCGTCCGGATTATCCCTTGGGATTGTGGCCGTAATCGAGGCCATGGATCATACCGTCAAGAATACCGACGAGCTAAAATCGGTATCCGGCATTGACGTCCTGACCGCCTTGCCATACATGAAAACATCCGAAGAAAAGCGGACCCAGTTGGTCAGGCGCGCTGCCATTGCTGTTGGCGCGGTTTGTTTTTTCGCCTTGGTATTGGTGGCGGTGGACAAGCTCGTCGTACCGCTGGAAGACATATATGATTTAATACAAAAGAGATTATTGTCATAATTGAAAATAGCTGGCGAAAAGAGAAGTTAAATGAGCAAACTCAAAAAAGCATTGACCAAGGCCAAGCAGGAAAGAAACGGGGGAGAAGTGGCCAGCCTGGGAAATGCCTTGCAAAAAATAAGGCGGCAAAGGCCGGTCGAAGAACCCCAAATAACCTCCATTGCGCGTCCGGTCCGCAGAAAGCCAAAATGCAGGCAGGAAGTAAACGTTGAATATCGCGTTACCCGGGTACGCCCGGTGGATCCGGAGGTTTTGAGAAAGAACAAGCTGTTCACCCTTTTCAAGGATAACAAGATTACCGATCACTTTGACCTGATCAAGGCCAAGGTGTTGAAAAAGCTGGATAAGGTTGATGGTAACTGCCTGATAGTCACCAGCTCCAACCCCGGTGAGGGCAAGACTTTCACTTCCATCAACCTCGGCATAAGTATCGCCAGGGAACACAACAGAACCGCCCTGGTGGTCGATTGTGATTTGCGCAACCCGTGGCGCAAGCATTATGATTTTGCCTCGGACTTCTTTGGGCTTCCGGTTGAAGCGGGCCTTGTTCACTATCTTGAAAAAAAGGTGCCGGTGGAGGAAATTTTCATCAACCCGGGCATAGCCAAGCTGACCATAATTCCTGCCGGGAAAGTGGCTCCCAATTCTGCTGAATTGCTCGGCTCACCCAGAATGGAATTCCTTATGGAGGAGCTGAAGTCCCGTTACGGCAACGAGCGGATAATCATTCTGGATTGTCCCGCAGTCCTGGCTTGCGCAGATCCACTGGTTCTTTCCCAGTTTGCGGACGGCATCCTGTTCGTGGTCGAATCCGAGAGAACCGCCCAGGAGGAACTCAAAAAGGCCATGGGGCTGTTTACCGAAGAGGGTAAAATCATAGGCGCCATACTCAACAAGACCAGGACCGACGAAGACAGACTGCCTGACTGAAGAGAGACTGCATGTACGAAGAATTTTATGGCCTGAAAGAAAAGCCGTTCAACCTGCTTCCGGACCCTGAATACCTTTACATGAGTGACGGGCACGAAAACGCCTATACTCACCTGGAGTATGCTATTGCCGAGAACAAGGGCTTTGTCGTCGTCACGGGCGAAATAGGCTCGGGTAAGACCACCCTCATCAATTACCTGCTTTCAAAGATTCCCGATGACATCGAGATCGGCCTTATCAACAACACCTATATTCCGCCCAACCAGATAATCAAAAGCATCTGCCGCGAATTTGAACTTGAAACCAACAACAAGGACAAGGCGGAGCTGATGGATCTTTTCCATGAGTTCCTGATCGAAAGGTATTCACGCAAGCAGCGGGTGGTCCTGATAATCGATGAAGCCCAAAATCTTGCCAAGAAGGCCCTCGAGGAGATCAGGATGCTTTCAAACCTGGAGGCCGAGAAGCACCACCTGATCCAGATAATCCTGGTGGGGCAACCGGAGCTGAAATACAGGCTCCAGCACAAGCGCTTGGAGCAGATCGTCCAGCGAATAACGGTGCACTGTCACATCAGCGGGCTGAAGCGCAACGAGGTGGAAAACTACATCAAGTACCGGTTGACCATCGGCGGCGCAGACAATCCGGAGATGTTCACCAGGGAAGCGGTGGATCTGATATCCAAATATTCCAGGGGAATACCAAGAATCATAAACCTGGTTTGTGATGCCGCCCTGGTGTACGGTTATGCTGACAACAAGAAGATAATCGATAAAAAGATTATCGAGGACGTTATCCGCGAACGAGGCAGCGGGGGCATATTTACCGATAAAGTCGGGGACAAAAATGAACAAGCCGACCTGTTGAGCTACGATGACAAGGACGTGGGAGACGCCCTGGAGCGGATAAATGTCCTGGAGGTTCGGCTCAACAACCTCGAAACCCTTTTCAAAAGTATAGACCAAAGATTGAATTACCTCATGACCACGAGGGAACAAAAGGATGCCATAGTGCTTGAGCTTTTCAAGATGCTCAAAAGCAGCATGCATGAAAGATACGAAACACTCTTGAAACTGAAAAAGCTGATTTGACAGCTTTCCGAACACTACACACCCGAAAGCAAAAAAGAAGAAGATTATGAAAACTTTTATCAAGCTTCAAAAATTGCAGGACCGGCGCAGCGGTTATGACAGGAGGCAGTTTTCATATAGCGTTCATATCCCTGAAAGGCGCAGACAGAAAGACCGGCGCAGCGGAAAGGATCGGCGCAGAAATAAAAGACGCCGCGAAACCACAATCGACAGGGTTACCAATTTCTGGGCGGAATTCAACCCGGATTATGCACTTCAAATGCCTGAAAAAAAGTAATTTCATTTCAATAACGCAACCCTGAAAGCATCGAGAGGAATACTTCCGTGGCAAGAATAATTCTAGGTTATACGGCAATCTTATTGCTCACATTGATGGCCGGGTGCTCCGGAAGCTCGAGCCAGGTGAGGCAGGACGCTTACCTGGCCGACCAGGGATACCAGGAACTTGTCAAAGGAAACTACGATAAGGCAGAGGCCAATTTGAGGGTCGCCCTGTCCATAAATCCTGAAAACCCCTACGCCTTGCTGAACCTTGGCGTGTTGTACCAGAATACCGGCAGGGTCGAAAAGGCAAAGGAAATGTATCGTAAGCTGTTGGCCCTGAACCCCAAGGAAAAGGCGGTTGCCAGCACCCGAAAAGACTTTGATGGAAAGAGGCTTACCGATATTGCCAGGGCCAACCTGAAGATGCTGGAAGACTATTAACCCGGATTTTGCCTTGTCCGACCTGCGCTCATGACGTTTTTCAACAGCTTGCTAGGGGTTTTTCTCGAGCCGGGCTAGATTTTCACATCCCAGGTCGAAACCGAGGCTGCAGCTTTTGAGATAATCGGCTGCGGCCTTTTTTGTCT
>JALVRI010000140.1 GCA_027031325.1 Desulfobacteraceae bacterium | reverse complement strand
CCGATGGTGAAGGTAAGGTAAAACACCAGGTACATCAGGCCCAGGAAAACCGGCAGGCCCAAAATGCGGTTGGTCATGAGGGTATCGATTTTATCAGAAACGGTATGTCGAATTTCGATGGTTGAACGGACCGCCTCCTGGCAGGCACCGGAGATGAAACCGTAACGCCGCCCGGCAATGGCTGTTTCCGGGTTTTCACCGGTACGCTTTTCAATCCTGGCCTGGCTGCGGTAGATTTGGGCCTGGATTTCAGGCGATTTTACCATGGACTTTATCTCTTTGTCATCTTCCAGCAGCTTCAGGGCCAGCCAGCGGGGATTGAACTTGGCCCTGGGAAATCCGTTTTGTTGCACCAGGGATGTCAGCCGCCCAAGTTCCTCTTCTATTTCCCGCCCATAGTTGATTTGGGACCCTGCCGGCAGGGGACCGCGGATACTCGACCGTGCCGTCAGCCGGTCCTGCCCGGTTTTGGCCCCGGACGAAAAGGTCCCTGATTGACGGGCGGTGGCTATGATCGCATCCAGCAGCCGGTCCATGCCCTGGCCCTTGTGACCAATGGTTTCCACGATCCGGGCTCCGAAAAACCGGGAAAGCTTTTCAAGGTCAAACCGGTAACCGCGGGCCCTGGCCTGGTCGCTCATGTTGAATACCAGCACCAGGGGCACACCCAGCTCCATGATCTGGACTGCCAGGTAGAGGTTACGCTCCAGGTTGGAAGCGTCGATGATATCGACCACCACATCAGGTTTTTGCTCGATAATGAAATTGCGGGCCACCACCTCTTCGGCCGAGTAGGCTGTCAGACTATAGGTACCGGGCAGGTCAACCAGCTCCAGCTCGACTCCGTCATGGCGGCAGCGGCCTTCTTTGCGTTCAACGGTCACGCCGGGATAGTTGCCCACGTGCTGGCGGGCGCCGGTCAGGTTGTTGAAGATGGTCGTCTTGCCGGAGTTGGGGTTTCCGGCCAGGGCAACGGTAATTTTGGATTTCATGGAATGCCGAGGCCTCCTTTTTCGTTAGAGCTCATAAAATTAGGCTTAGCTAAAAATAAGATCAAAAAAAACTACACCACTACAATTTTCTGGGCCATACCGCGGCCCAGCACCAGCCGGCTGCCTTTGACGGCCACTATGAACGGTCCATGAAAGGAATTGGAAACAACTTCCAGTTCAGATCCGGGCACCAGCCCCAAGGCGGCCAGCCTGGCCTTGAGGGCCTGGCCGGCCCGGACGTTGACAAAGCGAACCTTCCGGCCGGCTTTTACATTTGCAAGTGACATGATCGGAAACTCCTTTGCTTCAGTCGGCATTCAACGGGGTTACGTCGATATCTTCGGCCTCCTCCCGGCGCAGGGAAAGATGATAGCCTTTTACCTTAATATCGATAGGGTCTCCCAGGGGAGCAATGCGCTCGACTTCGATCAGTGCTCCCGGGACAACCCCCATCTCCACGATCCGCCGCTTGGCCTCGCCGGTACTTGCAATTCGCTTTACCTGGCACTTGCCACCGGGCGGGATGTCTTTGAGCTTGGTTGTGGGAAGGGTCGCTTTTGCCCCCCGAGCCTTCTTTTTTCTGACTTCTTCAAGAACCTGGACGACACATTTTTCGCAGTTTTCCATGGCCCTGTCGTAATCACAGTGATAGCCGAAACCTGAGATCCACTTGGTTCCGCCCCGGGGGCAGATTTCAACGAACTCGGCAAACTGGATAAAACGCTCCAGGATGACCCTGGGAATGGAATGTTCCATTTTGCAGGCGGCCCTGTCGGCCACATCTTCTTCCACGGCCAGGACCTTGACGAAAAAGTCACGCAAAACCTCATGCCGCCGGATGACATCCCTGGCGGCCGTTTCGCCGCTTTTGGTAAGGGTTACAAGGTCGTAGGGTGCGTAGTTTACCAGTTTTTTCTTTGCCAGCAGGCGCAGGGCACCGGTCACCGACGGGTTGCTGACCTTCAGCCTCCGGGCGATGTCCTTGGGCCGGGCGGCTTTTTTTTCTGCAATGATGTGAAAGATGGCCTCGAGGTAATCTTCCAGGCTGGCGGTCA
>JALVRI010000139.1 GCA_027031325.1 Desulfobacteraceae bacterium | reverse complement strand
TTTTCCAGGTTTGAAACCTGGTTTTCCAATCCGGCCGGTATGGCCGCCAGCCCCTTGTCCAGGGTTTCCAGCCTGAATGTCTTGCGCAGAGCATATTCGGCCTGCTTGCCGTCGTTCCACTGCTTGACCGGTCGCAGGTAGCCCACCACCCGGGAATAGATTTCGGTCTCCCGGTTGCAGTAGATGCATTTGGGCTGCTCGCCGTCAAGGTAGCCGTGTTCGGTGCAGACGCTGAAGGTCGGGGTCAGGGTGAAGTACGGCAGGTGATAGTTGGAGGCCACCTTGCGGATCAGGCTCTTGACCGTTGCAATGTCGGGTACCTGTTCCCCCAGGAACAGGTGGAGTACGGTGCCGCCGGTATACTTGGTCTGGAGCCTGTCCTGGAGCTGGAGGGTTTCGAAAATGTCGTCGGTGTAATTGACCGGCAACTGGGTAGAGTTGGTGTAATAGGGGGCCGCTCCCCGGCGGTACTCGCTTTCATTGGCGCAGGTTATCTCCGGCCAGCGCTGCTTGTCGATCATTGCCAGGCGGAAAGAAGTTCCCTCGGCAGGAGTGGCTTCCAGGTTGAAGATATCGCCGGTCCGGTCCTGGAAGCGGGAAAGGGTTTCCCGTAAAAAGTCCATGACTTTGAGAGCGAAAGCCTGGCCTTCCACCGTACCGATATCCTTGTTCATGAAGTTGAGGCAGGCTTCGTTCATGCCGATTATGCCGACTGTCGAGAAGTGATTCTTCCAGTAGAAACCACTGGCCTGCTTTATCTCACGCAGGTAGAAACGGGAATAAGGGTATAGGTTCTTCTCGGTGAACTGCTCGAGAACCTTACGCTTTATCACCAGGCTCTCGACGGCCAGGCGCACCTTGTCATCCAGCATGGAGAAGAATTCGCTTTCGCTTCCGGCCAGGTAACCGATACGGGGCAGGTTGACGGTGACCACCCCGATGGAGCCTGTCAGGGGATTGGCTCCAAACAGTCCGCCGCCGCGTTTCATCAGCTCGCGGTTGTCCAGGCGCAGGCGGCAGCACATGGAGCGGGCGTCTTCCGGCGACATGTCGGAGTTGATGAAGTTGGAAAAATACGGGATACCGTATTTCCCGGTCATTTTCCAGATAAGGTCAAGGTTGGGGTTGTCCCAGTCGAAATCGGCGGTGATGTTGTATGTGGGAATGGGGAAGGTAAACACTCTTCCCTTGGCGTCACCGGCCATCATGACTTCGGCGAAGGCCCGGTTGATCATGTCCATCTCGGGCTGGAACCGGGCATAGGTCTGGTCTTCCAGGGTGCGACCGGCGTAGATTACCGGATGGTCCCTGAGGGTGGACGGGACGCAAAGATCCATGGTGATGTTGGTAAAGGGGGTTTGAAAGCCGACCCGGGTGGGAATGTTGATGTTGAAGATGAATTCCTGGATGTCCTGGCGGACGTCATCGTAGCTCAGCTTGTCGAAACGGACGAAGGGAGCCAAGAGGGTGTCGAAGTTGGACAGGGCCTGCGCTCCGGCCGCCTCTCCCTGCAAGGTGTAGAAGAAGTTTACGATCTGTCCGAGGGCCGAGCGCAGGTGGCGCGGCGGTGCGCTTTCCACCTTGCCTTCCACCCCCTTGAAGCCGTTGAGCAACAGATCCTTCAGGTCCCAACCCACGCAGTAGACCGAAAGCAGGCTCAGGTCGTGGATGTGCAGGTCGCCGCCCTTGTGGGCCCTACGGATTTCCGGGGGATAGATCTTGTGCAACCAGTACTCGGAAGTGACGTCGGACGAGATGTAGTTGTTGAGCCCCTGCAACGAGTAGCACATATTACTGTTTTCTTTTATCTTCCAGTCAAGCTTCTGGATGTAGTGATCCACCAGGTCGATGTTGGCCTCGGTAGCTATGCGCCTGATCTGGGCGTGCTGTTCGCGGTAGAGGATGTAGGCCTTGGCCGTGGCGTGAAAAGGAGAATCCAGCAGCACCCGTTCGACGATGTCCTGGATCTCTTCGACTTCGGGCAAGGGGCCGATGCGCAGCTCGTGGGCCAGGGTCAGGACCCTGAGGGTGAGCTTGCGGGCTTCGC
>JALVRI010000138.1:199-6438 GCA_027031325.1 Desulfobacteraceae bacterium | reverse complement strand
ACATACCCACCAGCAGGATCACCAGGGCAAAGGTAATATTGAAAGTCAGGAAAAGATCGAGCAGCGCCGGCGGAATGGGAATCACCATCACCATCAGGATGCACATGGCGGCAAATCCCATGAAAATGTCGGTATTGTCTAGAATCTGCGCGAGTTTTCCTGATCCTATTTTTACCTCTGCTAGCTCCATGGCATTCCCATCTTCTTGTTGTCAGAGTCTGCAGCCATTGTTTTTGCACATTCCATGCCTGGTGCCGGATTTTGAAATCAGCCTATCCTGTTTCCACCTAACTATTTGATCCCATGGGTATTATCCACCTGGAAACACAAACCCCGCCCGCCTGTCCTTCTTGTGTCGAGTGATATTTTGTCAGGGGCGTCAAATATTCGCCGTGTCAGGGGATGAAACCTGGCGGAGACGATAGACGTAAGCCAGGACTTCGGCCACCGCGCGGTACAACTCGGCCGGTATGTATTGATCGATTTCGACCATGGCGAAAAGAGCCCGCGCCAGGGGTTTCTGCTCAACCACGGGAACATTGTTTTCCCTGGCCACGGCCTTTATCCGTTCGGCCACGTGGCCGGCCCCTTTTGCCACCACCTGGGGAGCCGGCAGCCGGCCGTCGTATTTGAGGGCTACGGCCAAATGGGTCGGGTTGGTAATGACCACTGTCGCCTCGGCAGCAGCGGCCATCATTCGGCGCATGGCCATTTCGCGCTGGGCGGAACGAATTCGCGACTTTACCATCGGATCACCTTCCCTTTGTTTGTACTCGTCTTTTACTTCCTGCTTGGTCATCCGCAAGTCACGTTCATGCTGCCATCGTTGAAAGACGTAATCGGCAGCCGCCAACACGATGAGCACCAACCCCGTATAGAGGCAGAGCCTGAAGGCACCCCGGCCTATGAATCCCAGAAATCCACCGACATCGAGCAGCACGAGGGCCGGTACCTGGTCAACGAAAGCTCGCAGGGCCAGCGCTCCCACCGTGCCGATAATTATGACCTTGAGGATGGATTTGACCAGTTCGGCCAGGGATCGAATAGAAAAGAGACGTTTGATTCCGTTGAGGGGGTTCAATTTGTCGAGTTTGGGAGTAAGGGACTCGCCGGTGATCAGAAAACCCACCTGGGCCACGTTGCCGATGACACCGGCAATGGCAACCGCCAGCATCAGCGGCAGGATCAACGGTACAACGCGGTAAAAGATGTTCCAAAGCAAGGTGGTGGTGTTGCTGGTGTTCAGGTCCAGGTTGGCCAGGGCCTGGAACTGCTCGCGGGTAAAGGCCACCAAATTGTCGAAAAACCAGCTTCCTGCCCACATGAAGAAGATCAGCCCGCTGAACAGGATCATGACCGTCGGGATTTCCCGGGTAAGGGCTACCTGGCCTTTCTTGCGGGCATCCTGCCTCTTCTTGGGTGTCGCCGGTTCCGTTTTGTCCTGATCATACCCTGCCGACATCTTTTACCCCTGTCCCGCCGGTCAAAATAGCCCCAATAAATTCAACATGGTCTGTCCAACTTTGCCGAACAGGTCCTTCATGTATGTCGCCCAAAAGGGAAGGCTCAATCCCAGAAAGATGATTCCGACAGCTATTTGCAGTGGCATCGCCACGATGAATACCTGCATCTGGGGCACCGTGCGTGCCATCAGTCCAAGGGCCACGTGGGTAAGGATCAGGGCCGCGATAACCGGGGCGCCTACTTTGAGGGCGATGATAAACATGCCCGAGGCGGCTTGGAGGATCGGCTTGGCCAGGCCGGGCTCAAAGCCCTGCTGCATAGGCGCAACTACCCGGAAACTGTCCACCAGGGCCTTGAAGAACCAGTAGTGCATGTCGGTCACCAGGAAAATCAGGAGGGCGAAGAGGTTCAAGAACTGGGCCAGGATCGGTATTTGAAGGCTCGAGGCCGGGTCGACCACGTTGGCGATCGCAAAACCCATCTGGAAACCGGCCAGCTGTCCTGCAAGCTGGAAACCGGTAAAAATTAGCTTGACCATGAACCCGATCGCCAGGCCGAAAAGTACTTCGCCGGCGACGGCCAGAAAAAGGCCCATCACAGAGGTGGGGAAAGATACCAGCGACACCCGGACCTGACCGAAAACCATGATGCTGACCGCCACCGCCAGACCGGCCTTGAAAATCGCGGGCAAGCTGCGAGACTCCAGGAAGGGGATGGCGAATAAAATCGCGGCCACCCTGGCAAGCACCATCAGGAAGGCTTGCAAGTCCCGGAGGGCAAAACTCAACGTCAGCATGATCCCTTTTTTCCTCCCGGACCCAATTTCAGTGGATGTAAAGGGTCAAGTTGATGAAGAGTTTCTCGGTAAAGGCCGTGATCATTTTCAGCATCCAGGGAAAGAAAACCAATACCGCCACCGCCACGGCCAGCATCTTGGGGACAAAGACCAGCGTCATTTCATTTATCTGGGTAGCCGCCTGGAAAAGGCTGACCAGGATACCTACCACCAGTCCCACCACCAAGATCGGGCCGGCCAGGTAAATGGTGGTCTTGATCGCTTCCAGGAAGATTCCGATCACAAATTCGGGCGTCATGACACCTCCTCCTGCATCAACCCGTGAATCCTTTGACAAGTGAACCGACGATCAGGTACCAACCGTCGGCCAGGACGAAAATCATCAATTTGAATGGAAGGGAAACCATCACCGGCGGAAGCATCATCATGCCCATGGACAACAGGACGCTGGCAACCACCATGTCAATGATCAGAAAGGGCAGGTAGAGTAAAAAGCCGATTTGAAAGGCCGTCTTCAGCTCGCTGATGACAAAGGCCGGAATGAGGATATGATTGGGTACCGCATCCATGTTCTTCGGCCGCGGAAACTTGGCCACCTCGATCATCAAGGCCAGGTCCTTTTCCCTGGTTTGGCGGACCATGAACTTGCGTATGGGCTCCATGGCCGCCCTGAAGGCTTCTGCCGAATCAATCCGGCGTTCCAGGTACGGTTGCAAGGCCTCCTGATTGGCTTTTTGCCATACCGGAGCCATGATGAAGAAAGTCAGAAAAAGCGACAGGCCGATGATGATTTGGTTTGGCGGCAGCTGTTGAGAACCCAGGGCCTGGCGCAAGAGCGAGAGCACGATCGTTATCCTGGTAAAGGATGTCAGCATTATCAGGATCGCCGGGGCCAGTGAAAGGACCGTGAGTAGCACAAAGATCTGCATCACGACGCTGACCTGCCCCGGATCGGATCCTTTTTCAAGATCCAGCTTGATGAACGCCGGAGGACCGGCAGCCCGGGCCGGGGCCACTGCAAACATCAGGCAAATCAATGTCAAACAGGCTACTATTATGGCTGCCGTCGATAACCTCATCATTGCACCTGCATATCGTCCGGATGTCTGAATTCTTCGATCCCCGGAGCCGGGCCGCCCTGCTTGAGAAACTTTTTCAGATGCTTGCCGAAACAGTTCGTTTTGCTTGGAGCCTGGTTTTCGAGCTTGGCTATCTGTTGACTGTCCCTGATCGTATCCAGCAACTGAATCCTTTCCGTCCCGACGGCTACAACCAGGACCCTGTCTGCGACTTTGACCAGGGCGATGGATTTTTTCACCCCCAGGGGGATGGCACCAAGCATCTTAAGGTTCATGTTGGAAACCAGGCCCTGGCCGAACCTTCCACCCTTCATCCAGCGGCTCAGCAGCAGGACAATACCGATCACAACGGCCAGGGAGGCCGAAATCTTGATCAAGGAAAAACCCAAATCCGGTACGGGATTCATTTCAGTTGCTCCAGTCGTTTTACCGTGCTTATGACCTCTGTCAGGCGGATACCGTACTTGTCGTTGACCACCACCACGTCACCCTTGGCTATGAGGCGGTTATTGGCCAGGATTTCCAGGGTTTCTCCGGCCGCCTTGGACAGTTCGATGATCGATCCCTGGCCCAGTTTAAGCAGGTCGTTGATCAACATTTTGGTCCGGCCGAGCTCAACCGTAATTTCCAGCGGTATGTCCAGGATAAAATCAAGGTCCCTTTCAGCTTGAATCGCCTCTTTGCCCTCCAGGTTGTTGAAAGCAAACTCTTTGTCTCCTGCCCCAGGAGCGGCTTCCGGTTCTTGGGCGGAGTCATCCTGTCCGCTTTGGCCGGAATCTTTTTGTGAAGCTTCATCCATCCTGTCTTCGGTCGACATCTCTATTCTCCATCGTTGTTGTGAATGAGTCCTGTGATTTTGACGGCCCGGCTGCCGTTGATGACTCCCGGCATGCCGAAGTACTTGGGAACTTTCTCAACATTGATCAGGACCGGCTCTTTCGGTCCGGTGGGCAGCTTGACCACGTCTCCCACCTCGAGTTCGAGGATATCCCTGATGGAACAAGTTGTTTGCCCCAGTTCGGCGACAAGGTTGACACTGGTGTCCTTGAGCAACTTGGTCAATTGGTTGCGAAAGACGTGGGCACGGTCTTTTTCCCTCAGGTAGCGCGAAGAAAGCCGGTCCTTGATCGGTTCAAGCATCAGATACGGGGTGCAGACATGAATATTGCCGCTGAATTGCTCCCCGCTGATCTCAAATACGAAAGTAAGCACCAAGTCGCTGGGCCCCACCAGGTTGACGAATTCAGGCTTGGTCTCGGTCTTCTTGATGCTGATTTTTATCGCGTAGGCAACCTTCCAGGCCAGTTCCAGGTCATGAAGTACGATTTGATAGATCTTGCCCAGCATGTGCTTTTCTATCTCTGTAAATTCTCTTATCTTGGGCAGTGGTTTTCCCTCTCCCCCGAACATGCAGTCAATCATCGAGAATCCTAGCTTGGGTTCCAGGGCCATTAGGGCCGAACCGATCAGCGGCTCCATGGAATAGATCGCAAAGCCCGTCGGATTGGCGAAAGCCTGGAGAAATTCACCAAACTTCACTATTTCCTTGGATGCCAATTTTACCCCGATGGTGCGTTGCAATGAAGAAGACAGGGATGAATTCAGGATGTTTACGAATTTGTCGTATACTTCATCGAGGGCATCGAACTGATCCCGGAGGGTCAGGGCCTGGGCGGTAAGGTCGTAGGCCTTTACCTCATAGCTTTCCTCCTTATCGCCCTCTTCATCTAGATCGACTTCTCCCCTGTCCATTGCGTTGAGCAGGGCATCGATTTCTTCCTGTGATAGAATCTGCTCGGCCATCTCGATTCCAACCTACTGGACGACAAATTCGGTGAAGTATATGTTTTTCACACTTCCGGTGTTCAACATTTCATTTATCTTGGCCATGATTTGGTTGCGAAGAGCTATCTTGCCCTCTGTGGTACTGATTTCGGCATAGGTCTTTGTGGGCAGAATCATCAGGATGCCGTCCCTGATCATGGCCATTCGTTTTTCGATCTCGGCCACGGTCTCCGGCGATGACAATTCAAGCTCCATTGTCACCCGTAAATACCGCTTTCCGCCTTTGTCGGCCAGGTTGACAATCATGGTGTCAAGTTTATAGAGGGGACCGAAGGTATCTTCCTCAACGGCTTTTTCTTCCTCGGCAGGCTCGGCTGCGGTCTGGACCTGGGCCACCGCAGCCGACATTTTGTTCCACATCAGGAAGAACCCGGCACCCATAACTGCCATGAGCAGCACAACCACGGCCAAAATAATTATCAACATTTTACTAGACATGTCATAGCCTCCCTATTGTAAATTGTCCCACCCCTCGACTCAAAGAGTTGGACTGAGCACTATCTCGACTCTCCTGTTCCTGGCGCGTCCGGACGCTGAAAAGTTGGGCGCCACGGGCTTGACGGCGCCGTACCCGGCGGCAGACAACCTCCTAGGTTCAATACCTTTTTTTATCAGGTACTTGACAACGTTTACCGCCCTTGCCGTCGATAGTTCCCAGTTGGAGGGGAATTTCCGGGTGGCAATGGGCGAATTGTCGGTGTGCCCCTCGATCCGGACATAGAGATTTGTCTGTTTCAGCATTGTGCAAATCCTGTCCAGCATCTTCCTGCCGGCCGGGGTCAGGCCGGCGCTGGCCGCCGGGAACATCAAATCATCTTCCAGGGTTATCTTGATGCCCTTTTGGGTCAGCTGGACCTTTTGACCCAGTTTATCCCGGATGGTTTGGTAGTAGCGTACAAGTTTCTCCTGATCGGCCTCGATGGCGATTTTTTCGCTGCGCTGGAGATTCACATCGTCATTCCACTCCAGCTGCCGGACAACTCCCAGATCGACGTGGGAGCCTTCTTTCAATACACCTATGGCGCTCTGCAGGGCGTTCTGGAAATGTTTTACCC
>JALVRI010000138.1:0-189 GCA_027031325.1 Desulfobacteraceae bacterium | reverse complement strand
CCATTGTAAAAAGCAGCACGAAAAAGACCATCAACAAGGTGATCATGTCGTTGAAGGTGGTGAGCCAGTGCTGGCCTTTTTCCCGGTTTTCAATGTTATGACCTAATTTACGCATCGACGGCCTTGCCATCTCTTTTTTTGAAGTTGGGTTCAAAAACGAATTCCACCCTTCGGTTTCTCGCCCGGGCC
>JALVRI010000137.1 GCA_027031325.1 Desulfobacteraceae bacterium | reverse complement strand
GCACCATGTGACGCAGGAAGCCGTCGGCTTCCATGGTTATCCGGATCAGTCCCCGGCTGTTTGGTTCGAGTTCGGCGCGCATGATGGTGCGTACGCTGTGGGAGCGCGGGCTGCCGGCGGCCTCGAAAGAGCGGAAGTCGTGCCGGCCGACAAAATGTTTCAGGGCGTCTTGCATTGCTGCAAGGTTCAATGGCCGGCGGACCCACCAGCAGTAATTTCGGGCAATGGCCGGTCGGACGGCCCGATTGGCGATCTGATAACGGTATGCCTTGCTGACGGCATCGTAGCGGGCATGAAAATCAGGGGACGCGGGACGGCAATCGCGGATGACGATATCGGCGGGCAGGATGCTGTTGAGCCCTTTCCGGAAGGCTTCGGCCTCGATCCTGGTTCGAGCCTTGAAATTGGCTACCTGCCCCAAGGCATGCACCCCGGCGTCGGTTCTGCCCGAGCCGACAAGCGTTACCCCCTGTCCGGTCATGGTGGTCAGGGCCTTTTCGATCACAGCCTGAATGGTGGGACCATTGGGCTGGCGTTGCCAGCCGTGGTAGCCGGTTCCGTCATATTCAATGGTCAGGCAGAAATTTTTTTCCATTTCATACCATTATGTCTGCCGGCCCGGCTGCCGGAAAGGATTTGGGCCGAAACAGGTACTGCCTCGTCGTCACCCGAAGCTCACCGGCGACAGGCAAGAATGCCTCTTTCGGCCGGTTTCAACCCTTTTTTTGGAAGCAAGTCGCCAAGGGTCTGAAAAAGGTTGTCTGTGATTTTCAAAGGCTATATCCTGTCACAGCGCGTGAAAGCCAGGTCGGCTTCCAGCTCTTCATCGATGTATTCGATGAAACGGCTGAGCGGATAGCGGCGTCTGCAAGCCCGGCAGCGCCAGAAAGTCAAGGTTCACCCCTTGACGATGTGCAATGGTCGGCCGCATTCCGGGCAGGTTGGTACGAAAGGTTGTTTTTTCATCGTATTTTCCTGATATTTTGTCGTCGATCATGTTTTTTGCAAACTTACATTTAGGTAAATTGACAAGGCTTTGCAAGTCAAAAGCTTTGCCGGGCCGTGATCCGGCCTGCAAGATAATTTACTCAGGACCAGGAGAATCCGGTTATGGATAAACAGAAATTGAGCTGCCCGGGCTTCAAGGCCGCCGGGCTGCCAAGCGGTATCAAACCCAACGGTGCCCCCGATCTGGGATTGATTTTCGCCGACCGGGCCTGCCAGACGGCTGCTGTTTTTACACGCAATCTGGTCCAGGCCGCCCCGGTGCGCCTCAGCCGGCGTAACCTGGCCGAGGGGGTATGCCGGGCCGTGATCGTCAACAGCGGAAACGCCAATTGCTGTACCGGCCAACAAGGCGAAGAGGCTGCTAAAAGGATGTGTAGCGCAGTGGCCGACCAATTCGGAATCGATCCCCGCCAGGTGCTGGTGGCCTCGACGGGTGTCATCGGCGAACCATTGCCGGTTGACAAGGTGGTTGCCTCCGTACCCCGCTTGGCCCAAAGCCTTTCCCGGCAAGGATTCGGCCAACTGGCCCGGGCGATCATGACCACCGATACGCGACCCAAGACCGGATGGCGGGAGGGTGAAATCGAAGGCAAACCTTTCAGGATCATAGGCGTTGCCAAGGGGGCCGGGATGATCAGGCCCGACCTGGCCACCATGCTATGTTTCGTCTGCACCGATGTGTCGATCGGCCATCGCCTGCTCCAGGCGACCTTGAATGCCGCGGTCGAGGCCAGTTTCAACCGGATCACCATAGATGGAGACACCAGCACCAACGATACCGTAGTCGTCATGGCCAGTGGGCTTTCGCAGGCCAGGGTGGATGATTCCAACCAAAGGGTTTTCAAGGACCTGCTTTCCAGCCTGCTGTACGAACTGGCCCTGGAACTTGTCCGCGACGGCGAGGGGGTGACCAAGGTTGTGAAGGTGGTGGTGGAAGGGGCTACCAGTGATGACGATGCCCGCAGGGTGGCCGAAACGGTGGCTCATTCTCCCCTGGTCAAAACGGCCTTTTTCGGCCAGGATGCCAACTGGGGCCGGAT